>NZ_JBFUKF010000015.1:0-35535 GCF_056400985.1 Mucilaginibacter sp. P4_G9
AACCAACGTGGTGATCCGCGGTTCAAAATCAATATTTAATTCAAATCAGGCTTTATTTGTGGTGGATGGAGTTCCATTTAATAATGGTGCCCCCTCCGGTTCAACCATTAACTCATCCGACCAAAGGACAGGTCGTGGTGGTTATGACTATGGTAGCCCGGTACAGGATATAAACCCTGATAATATCGAGTCTGTTACCGTGTTAAAAGGCGCGGCAGCAAGTGCGCTGTACGGCTCGCAAGGTGCAAATGGTGTAATATTGATCACCACAAAAAAAGCTAAAAAAGGTTTAGGTATAGTTGTCAATGCCGGTGTTAGTTTAGGGGCAATTGATAAATCCACCTTTACTAAGTACCAAAAAGAATATGGTGGCGGTTACGGTCCGTATTATGAAGATGATTCGGGCTATTTTTGGTTTAGGGATGTTAATGGCGATGGGAAAGATGATCTGGTTGATCCATTAACCGAAGATGCATCATATGGCCATGCATTTAATCCTAACCTGAAAGTTTATCAATGGAATGCATTTTACAAAGGCTTACCAACTTACGGCCAGGCTACCCCCTGGGTTGCAGCAGCAAATGACCCTTCTACATTTTTTGAAAAGCCGGTTTCAAATAACCAAAGTATATTTATTACAAATGGCGGCGACAACGGGTCATTTAAATTGGGTTATACCCGTAATAACGACAATGGTATTTTGCCAAACAGTAATATTCAAAAAAACGCTATTAACTTTGCCGGAACATACAATATTACCAGTAAACTGACTGCCGGAGCTTCTGTTGATTATACCCGTACTGATGGTATTGGCCGGTATGGTACAGGCTATTCGTCAGAGAACGTTTTGGGTAACTTTAGACAATGGTGGCAGGTGAACAATGATATTAAGCAATTGAAGAATGCTTATTATAATAGCCTTGCCCAGGGGGAAAATGGTAATGCTACCTGGAACTTGAGCAACTTTGATGATCCTACTGCTATTTATTGGGATAACCCATATTTTATGCGTTATCAAAACTACGAATCCGACTCCCGTAACCGTTACTTTGGTAATGTTTACGCCAATTATAAACCTACAAGCTGGTTAAATATATTGGGCCGTGTAACCGTTGATAATTGGAACCAATTACAGGATGAACGGCGAGCTATTGGTACAACAGGTGTTTCAAGTTATTCAAGAAGGAATACCGGCTGGAACGAAACAGATTATGACCTGATCGCCAGCATGAATAAAAATATCGGTAAAGATTTCAACCTGAAAGCTGTTGCCGGTACAAACATAAGAAAACAGAGATATCAGGATATTTATGCGATAACCAATGGTGGCTTAATTGTTCCGGGGGTTTATACTTTATCAAACTCGTTAAATACTCCTGATGCACCTATAGAGGCAGATCAAAAGAGAGAGGTTGATGGTATATATGCAGGTGCAACCTTAACCTGGAAAAATACTTACACTCTTGATGGTACCTTAAGACGGGATGTATCCTCAACATTACCAAAAGGGAATAACACTTACTACTACCCGGCAGTTTCCGCAGGTTTTGTTTTCTCCGAATTGCTTAAACAATATACCTGGTTATCATATGGTAAATTAAGGGTCAACTATGCTGAGGTTGGTAATGATGCCCCAATTTACAGTACAATAGATACTTACACTTTAGGTACGCCAATTAACGGGGCGCCGCAGGCTGTTGTAAATGCTACAAAAAACAACGCAAATTTAAAACCCGAGCGTACAAGCAGTACTGAGGGTGGTATTGAGCTGGCCTTTTTTAACAATCGCTTAGGTTTTGATGGAACATATTATGTGAATAAAACCATCGACCAGATCATCCCGGTTACGGTTTCATCAGCAACAGGTTATAGTGCGGCATACCTGAACTCGGGAACGGTACAGAATAAAGGTATCGAACTGTCACTAAATGGAACGCCGGTAAGTTCCAAGAATTTTTCGTGGAAAATTAATGTGAACTTTACCAAAAACAATAGCAAGGTACTTGAGCTGTTTGCAGATGCAACAGGTCAGCAGGCAAAAAACCTCCAAATCGGTACGTTCCAGGGTGGCGTTACAATCAATGCTACTTTAGGCCAGCCGTTGGGAACTATTCGTGGTACCGATTTTATTTATAAAAACGGGCAAAAAGTAGTTGACGGCGATGGCTACTATGAGCAAACAAATACTGCAAACAATGTAATTGGTAACAGCAACCCTAAATGGATAGGTGGTATCAACAACAGTTTCAGGTATAAAGACTTTACATTGAGCTTCCTGATCGATATCAGGAAAGGCGGAAGCGTGTTCTCGTTAGATACCTACTATGGTTATGACACCGGTTTATATCCGCTCACCGCTGGCTTAAATGATAAAGGCAAGCCTTCACGTCTTCCTATAGCAGATGGGGGCGGTGTTATCTTAAAAGGTGTTACCGAAGATGGTCAGCCAAATACCACGCGTGTTGAAAATACAGGCTCGGGCTTGTACGGTTATGAACTTAATCCTAACGCAGGCTTTGTTTATGATGCCGGTTATATTAAATTAAGGCAGGCACAGATTACTTATAGCCTTCCGCAAAAAACAGTATCAAAATTAGGCCCGATTAAAGGTATTGATTTTTCATTGATCGGGCGTAACCTGTGGATTATCCACAAAAATCTGCCTTATGCCGATCCGGAAGAAAGTTTGAGTTCTGGTAACCTCCAAGGGTATCAATCAGGTGCTTACCCAACTGTAAGGACAATTTCACTCAATGCCAAACTAACATTCTAAGAACTACTCAAATGAAAAAAATCATTATAGCAGCCGCAATACCAATGTTATTATTGGGGGCCTGCAAAAAAGATATAACCAGCCTTAACACCAATCCCAAGGGATTTCAAACGGTGCCAGGAACAGCCTTGTTTACACAGGCTCAAAACACTTTGGCAAGCACGCTCGCATCTTCAAATGTTTATTTAAATACTTTCAGGCTGATAGAGCAGCAATGGCAGGAAACTACTTATGTTACCGAAAGTAACTATGATATAAAGAATAATAAAATTCCTGATGGTATCTGGACTGCCTATTATCGTGATGTACTGGAACCATTTGAGCAGGCTAAAGTAAAATTTCCAACGACTATTCTCGATGCCGGAACAGTAAAGAATGATATTGCTATCACGGATATTATGGAGGTGTATACATATTATTACCTGCTAACTACTTTTGGCAATATACCTTATACTGAAGCACTAAAGATTGATAACAAATTTCCTAAGTACGATGATGCTGCTACTGTTTATGCGGCTTTATTAACAAGGTTAGATGCCGACATAGCTGCCCTTGATGAAGGGCAGGGTAGTTTAGGTGATGCAGACCAGGTTTATGGGGGCGATATTGCCAGTTGGAAAAGGTTTGCCAATACATTTAAATTAAAAATGGGCATCACTTTAGCCGATGCCGATAACGCTAAGGCAAAAGCCGCAGTTGAGTCTGCTGTGGCTGCAGGTGTATTTACCAGTAATGCAGATAATGCAGAATTTAAATTCGCTTCGGCCCCGCCAAATACAAACCCAATATGGGTTGACCTGGTGCAAAGCGGCAGGCTTGATTTTATAGCCTCAAAAACTATAGTTGATAACCTGACGGGCGGTGCTGATCCAAGACTTCCTTTATACTTTACAACTGACGCGGCGGGGGGGTACTCCGGCGGTAAAGTTGGCACCAAAAATAGTTATGATGCCTTCTCAAAGCCAAGTACAACTTTAACAGAACCCAATTTTCCAGGCTTATTGTTGGATTATGCTGAAACCGAATTTAACCTGGCAGAAGCGGTTGAAAGAGGTTACAATGTGGGAGGCACAGCAGCTATTCATTACACAAATGGCATAACAGCATCAATTGAATATTGGGGAGGGACTCCTGCCGAGGCTGCAGCCTACATTGTTAAACCAGCTGTTGCTTATGCAACAGCAACAGGTAACTATAAGCAAAAAATAGGATACCAAAAATGGCTGGCATTGTACAACCGTGGATGGGACGCCTGGATAGAAAGCAGGAGGTTAGACTATCCTGTATTGCCTAAACCCGCTAATCCGGTAAGCGATTTCCCAACCAGGTTTACATATCCTGTGGGTGAGCAAAACGTAAACGTAGTAAACTACGATAAGGCTTCTGCAGCTATTGGCGGCGATTTGGTAACTACCAAATTGTTTTTTGATAAGAATTAATCGCAGGCATGCATTATAATAAAACAACAGAGGGGTTTGCCAAATGGCAAACCCCTCTGTTGTTTTGACACGATATTTTTAACTTTATAGCTGCGCTACAAAATCGCGCATGGCCTGCCCGGGGTCTTCCTGCTTCATAAAGGTTTCGCCAATTAAAAAGCCATTAAAACCTTCCAGCTTAAGGTGCCTTATTGTTGCGGGGTCGCTAATGGCGCTTTCTGAGATCTTCATAAACTCGGCTGGGATATGTTTGGCCAGTTTGTATGATGTTTCTACCGAAACGGAAAAATCGGCCAGGTTACGGTTATTTACACCGATAGCATCTAATTTGGGGTGGATACTGCGCTCCAGCTCTTCGAGGTTATGAACTTCCAGTAATACATTCAAGCCAATACTTTTAGCCAATGTGGCCAGTTTATCTATCTCGGCAGGTGTAAGTATAGCGGCTATCAGCAGGATTATATCAGCGCCTAATGATTTAGCTTCTATTACCTGGTATTCATCTATCATAAAATCCTTACGTAAAACCGGGATGTTGTTTACTGAACGGGCCTTCTTAAGGTCGGCCTTACGCCCCATGAAAAAATCCCTATCGGTTAAAACAGAGAGCGCTGAAGCCCCTGCAGCCGCGTAATCGGTTGTTACTTTGCTAACCCTAACCTTGTCGTTAATAATGCCCTTTGAAGGCGATTTGCGCTTGAATTCGGCTATAATACCTGTACGAGCGGGGTCAAGCAGAAATTCTTTGAATGAATAGGTTTCCCGGTGGAAATATTCAGATTCTTCCAGTTCGATATATGAAGTTCGTTTTTTGGCGTACTCCACTTCCTTTTTTTTATTGGCAACTATTTTATCAAGTATTGTCATGTATCAAATCTTAAAAACAAATGTCATTGCTTCGTACCCCGCAATGACATTTGTGTTTGTTAACACAAAGTTATCATTATCCGTCAATTACCGGTTTAACCAGTTCTGCATCATTTCTTTCCCGTACTCCGTGAGTATAGATTCCGGGTGAAACTGTACTCCCCGTACGTCATATTCACGATGTGATAATGCCATGATTGAATTATCGGATTCGTCAATTGCAGTAATTTTTAATACTTCGGGAAAACCATCATTTTTTACTACCCATGAATGGTAGCGGCCTACCTTAAAACTCTCGGGAAGCCCTTTAAAAATCTCCTCCTGGTCATCGGTAATCCTTATCGGCGTAGCAATACCATGCATCGGCTGGCTAAGATTGTATAAGCTGCCACCAAAAACTTCTGCTATAGCCTGCTGGCCTAAACAAACACCCAAAATGCTTTTTGTAGGCGAATATTTTTCGATCACCTCCAGCAGCAACCCTGCCTCTGAAGGTATGCCAGGTCCCGGTGACAGGATAATCTTATCATAAGCATCCACATCTTCTATTGCAAATTTATCGTTCCGCCAAACCTCGCATTGGCGGCCAAGCTCGTTAACCAAATGCACCAGGTTGTAGGTGAAGGAATCGTAATTGTCTATTATTAATATTTTGTTCATGTTGTAAATTCTAAATCCTAAAAACCAAATCCGAAATATCTAAAGTTCCTCCGCCAGTTCAACAGCCCTTCTTAAAGCCGCTATTTTGTTATCAACCTCCTTCAGTTCACTTTCGGCCACAGAGCCCGCTACAATGCCTGCTCCTGCCTGGTAATGCAGGGTGTTGTTTTTGCTGAGGAACGAGCGGATCATGATAGCGTGGTTAAATTCACCATTGAAACCCATGAACCCTATGGCGCCGCTGTAAAAGCTGCGTTTAGCTTTTTCGTTCTCATCAATAATCTCCATTGCCCGGTATTTTGGCGCGCCGCTTAGCGTACCGGCAGGGTAGGTATCGGCCACAATTTTAAATGATGATACGCCTGGCAAAAGCTTTCCGCTTACGTGCGATACCAGGTGGATGAGGTGGGAGTAATATTGTACTTCTTTAAAAGCCTTAACTTTTACCTGCTCGCAATGGCGGCTCAGGTCGTTACGTGCAAGGTCAACAAGCATCACGTGTTCGGCAGATTCTTTGGGGTCGTTCTCCAGGTTGCGGGCTATTTCTGCATCCTTTTCATCATCGCCGCTACGTTTAAAGGTGCCTGCTATAGGGAATATGCTGGCTATGTTGTTTTTTATGGTGATTTGCGCTTCGGGCGATGAACCAAAGATCCTGAAATCGCCGTAATCAAAATAAAATAAATATGGCGACGGGTTAACGGAGCGTAACGCACGGTAAACATTAAATTCATCGCCCTGGAAAGTGCGGGAGAAGGCCCTCGAAGGTACTATCTGGAAAACATCGCCCCTGAAAATATGCTGCTTCATTTTTTCAACAATGGCTATAAATTCCTCGTTGGTAAGGTTTGATTTTTCGGCAGCGCTGCTTTTAAAACTGTATTCGGGGAAGTTTTTATTTTTGATAAGGTATTCCAGTTTCTCGATACCGCCGTTGGTTGGTCCGCCCTCGCTTTGGTTATAGAAAATGTATAGCTCGTTCTTGAAATGATCAACCGCGATAATGTAACGGTAAATATGGTATTGCATCACCGGGATCTGCCGGCTAACATCGTCACTTTGTTTTAGTTTGATGGTTTCGAAATGCTCAACTGCCTCGTGCGTAAAATAACCAAACAAGCCATTCGAAATTATTTTAAGCGGATTGGGATCGGTTTCAAAACTGCCAATAAATTGGTTAAGCTGGTCTATCAATTCAAACGTACCCGCTTCATGGCTTTCCTGGCTGCCATCGGGATATTGTTTTTTTAGAACGCCATTGTTGAGCACCAGGCCGGCAATTGGTTCGCAGCAAATGTAACTTAAACTGTTTTCGCGGCTGTGGTAGTCAGAACTTTCCAGCAACAGCGAGTTGGGGAATACATCGCGAAGGCGAAGATAAATGCTTACCGGGGTGGTGGTATCGGCAAGTAGTTTTTTATAGGTGGTGGTTATTTTAAAAGTGCTCATGTTTTACGTTCAAAATATATTTTAATAAAAAAACCCGACGAATTGGGGTCGCCGGGTTTCCTACTTAGGTTTACAATTGATTAGATTATCTCTGACCAAAAACGTGCCCGGCTGCCAAATTTAATTGGTGCCACCAGCTGTTTTTATGTGAGTTTTTAATCATCGAGGTCACAAATTTATAAAGAAAAATGAATTATCAAATTTATTTAGAAACTATTTATTTGCTAAATCCTATTAGCTACGTGGAATTAGTATAATACCCACCAAAATAATTAATAAAGCAATGATATAAAAGATAGCAACAACCTTATGCTTACCTTCGGGAGTTGCTGCTTTTTTAGATTTACTGTGGCCAATGGTGATTAAAACAATAGCTATTACCATCATAACCCAGTGTTCAACAGTAAAATAACGGCTCACATTGTTTTTCATGGTTTCACTGTTGAATTGTACAAGCGGACTAATAAAGTACAGTACTATGCCAATAAGCAACTGTGTATGTGCCGATATCAGGGCAAACAAATTGAGCTTGCGGTTGCCATTGGTATAGGGTTTTTTACCCAGCCAGCCAATTAATGAGCCAATAATGGCTGCCAATATTAATGCCAGTACAATATACCTGAACCCGGAATGAAGATGTTGTAAAAAGCTATAAGCTGTCATGCTATGGAATTTTTGCGTGAATATACAACAAAACCAAATCAGCTAAAACAACTACAACTGTTTTGACCAATTACTGACCCGTTTCAGGTCTCCTGGGTTTATACATTCCGGCTATTAAAAACGCTATGCCGCTAAAACCCAATGCTTCAAAAACGCTGGTCCACTCGTTGCCATCGCCACTGTGCGGATCGGCAATGGCCCGGGGAATGTGCAGCATAAAAAGCCATAAAAGAAGCGCTACACCTAAGAGGGTGGCTGCCAGCTTTACCTTAACCCGGAGCACAATGGCTGCCCCTGCGGCAATAAGCGCTACGCCGGCAAAGTATGTCCAAAACAGAGGAAAAGGAAGCCATGCCGGTACAAGCGTTGCTACAAATGTGGGATACACAAAATGCATGATACCGAAAATGATTATGGTGGTTGCAAAGAAATACGGGCCGGCCGGTCTTAACTTTTCGGTTACAACATCAATCCCGCTTATTTTATGGGTTGGGAGTGATGTGGCCACAATTAAAGCGCCGCCGCAAAAGGCTAACATTTTCAATGCGTTGGTCCAGCCACCCAGGTTATTCGAATTGGTTTTTATGTTGTAAGGAATATGAAAAAGGACCAGCATCAGGAGTAGCGAAGCACCTAAATAATCGGCTACTACGTGCGAATTGATACCCGCCATAATAGCTATTGATATTAATATTAGCAGGATACTTACCACGCACATGCAGAAAGTGCTTTGTTCGATGAACGTTGGTTCCGGGGGCATAATCACCGGTCTGAAACCGGTGTAAATAAATTGCTGTACGGCAATCGCAATTAGCGAAACGGCAAAGAATGCCCGCCATACTTTATTATAGGTTTCCATGGTATTTAGAATTAGGTATTGGAATAATATGCAATTTACGCATTCAATAGCTAATTTGATCTTACCAATGAAAATATTGTGTGTTAGCGTGTTACGATGTATTGTTTAGTTTGTTTGGAGGAAAAATAAGGGCTTTAAGTGGTGCCCTGCTCCGTTTTTCAATATAGTGTTCTGTACAGCTCCTTCACCATACCCGCAGGATCGGGCGAGAGGTTAATGGCGGACGAAACAGCGATGCCATAAATTCCAATTTTAAGCAGTTGCTCTACATCTTTTAACCCGATGCCGCCTACTGCAATGACAGGAATATCAATAGATTTTTTTACTAATTGGCGGTAACCATCATAACCTAACAAGGGAAAATCATTCGGCTTGGTATCCGTATATGCAAACGGACCATATGCACAGTAATCAACCACACCCAGGGTTTGTATATTTAGGAGTTCGGCCTGGTTAGTTGCCGATGCTCCCAAAGTTTTATCCTCGCCTATGGCTTTGCGAATGGCTACAAAATCGGCTTCCAGATCTTCTATGTGTACACCTTGCACATCAACCAGGTGAAGGAGGTGGTAATGGTTAGCTATGATAAGTGTAGCGCCCCATTCGTCACAAATTTCGGCTATCTCGTTTATTTCATCTATCAGTTCATTGCCAGCTTTGGTCATGCAACGGTATTGTACCCAATTGGCTCCGGCGCCGCAAGCTATCTGCACCTGTTCTGCATGGCTGCGGTTTGGCAGATCCTGTGTTATATAATGAAATTTGGAAATGTATTTTTTCATGATTTTAAGTAGTTGGAAAGACCGAAAGTCCGGAAGTCGGAAAGTTTAATTTTTATTTTGGAAGAACGTCTTGAAAATTCATCTTCCGTACTTTCCGACTTTCGGACTTTCCTATTTTATCACCTCGCTGATTGTCTTCCCAATACAGCCGTCTGGAGCCTGTATATGGAGCAGTGATGCTATAGTAGCGGCAATATCAGTCATGTGGGTTTGACGGGTTAGGCTGCCATGGTTAATGCCCCAGCCCATAAATACAAGTGGAATATGGGTATCATATGGTGCCCAGGTTCCATGCGTAGTGCCGGTTGCACCATGACCCGAAAAATATCCGGGTTTTAAAACAACCTGGATAACGCCACTATGCTCTGTATTATAACCGTTGATAATACGGGTGCGCAAATCCTCGGGAATGGTTGCAGTATTTACCTTTTGCATATCAACGGCAAATTGAACAGCCGGTTGTTTTTGCAGGTACTGGATACAATCAAGCTTTATTGCCTCCTCGCTTACCCCAGCTTTTTTAATAGCGGCATTGTTAAGGTTAACCTGGTAATTATCCATGCTGATAACCAGCTTGTCGGCTTTGTATTTGTCGTTCAGCATAGTGTTCATTTCTTTTTGGGCCAGGCCTTCATCCCAGGTACCGGCCGGGATGTTATGATCTGCCAGGAAGCCCGGGTTATGCGCGGCGCCATGATCGGCACTTAAAAATACCGAATAATTGCCCTTGCCAACTGTAGCATCAAGGTAGGTAAAAAATGAGGCCAGGTCGCGGTCAAGCCTCAGGTAGGTATCCTCAATCTCCACTGAGTTGGGGCCGAATTGATGCCCGATATAATCGGTTGAGGAAAGGCTCACGGCCAAAAAGTCGGTAACGGTGTTTTTTCCTAATTGCTCACTTTCAACAGCTGCTTTGGCCAGATCAAGCGTCATTGAGTTTCCGTAAGGGGTTGAGCGGATCATTCCTAAATGGCCTTTATATAGTGCTGATGTTTTAACAGGCATGGTTGGCGCTTCCATTCCTGCAAATTTGCCTTCGTATCTGGGGCTGTTATCGGGTGCGCTTTGCAGATATGTAGTGAGCGGGTAAAGCGTGTTCCAATCCTGTTTAAGGTATTTTTCGGGGATCTTTTGATCGTTGAATTTTTTAACCCAGGCAGGCAGATCGGCCATGTAATAGGTGCTGCTTATCCAGTTGCCGCTGGCATCATCAAACCAATAGGCGGCGTTTGCAGTATGACCTGCGGGCAAAATGCCTCCCCTGTCTTTCAATGCAATGCCAATGACCTTCGAGCGGAAATTGGTGGCCAGTCTTAATTCGTCGGTAACGGTACTTACCAGCAAATTGCGGGGCGACATTTGCCCGGCTTTTGAGGTGCTGCCAACAGTGGTAACCGTGCTATCATCGGTACAGTACACAGATTTTCCTGTTGCCTGAACAATAAAGTCGTTGCCTGCTATGCCRTGAATTGCGGGCACAGAGCCGGTGTAGATACACGAATGACCGGCGGCTGTTACGGTAGGTATATAATCAATATTGGTGTTTTCGCAGGTAAAGCCTTCATTTAGCATCCGTTTAAATCCGCCGCTTTGGTAACGGTCATAATAGCGGTAAAGGTAATCCCAGCGCATTTGATCAACTACCAAACCAACAACTAATTTAGGGCGGGGTACCGAAGTTGTTGAAGTGGCGGTGGTAGTGGTTTTTCTTTTTTGTGCCGATGCAGAAACGGTGATTACAGATAAGGAAATAAGCAGCAGATGTTTAAACTTCATTTTTATATTGCTTTGAATCGGGCAAATATCAGCAATGAAATTAAAAAGCTGTGTGAAGTTTGTGTTAATTATAGGGTTTTGTTACAAAGTAAAAAACAAAACATTAAAATCGGCAGGACGGATAAAATACCGGGTTTTAATGCAGGGGTATCTCAAGCACTTCCGTTATAACCGGAATTTAACTGAGGCTATTCAGCAGGGAGTGCTGGCTTGCGGTGTGCAGATCGCGCCATACCTGGCTGATTTCGGTATCGGGGTTGGCGGCTTGCAAGCCGCAGTAGGGGTACAGCTGGTCTACAAATTCTCTTGCTGTTTTGGCAAGCTTGCGGCTATTTGTACTTACCTCGTTTAAATACCCGGCATCACCTGTTAAACCACTTCGCCATGATGCATCAACTACTATGAAAAATTCCTGGCGGATTTCATGCAATTTGGCGGTCAGCTCATCCAGTAAMTGTTTCGTAGTTTCTTTTTGGACTGTGCTAACCCGTTTGCCCAATTGTTTTTCTTCAAACAGTGGTCCGCAAAGATCAAGAAAGTGGACCGCTAAACCCGAAATATTTGCCGCAAGGGTTGCTTCGGCTAATTGCAAAAAAGGGTAGCGGTATAGTGGCTCATCTATCACCGTAAATTCCGGGTCGATCCTGAAACATCTGTCGGCCTTAACAAAAAGATCCTTCACCTCATAGGCATCGCTGCCGGTTGCCATCATGCCGATGTATTTCCATGCAGGTAAAATTTCAACATCTTTCCTGTCGAAAATAAAAGGGAGGATCAGTTCACTGCCATCGTCATTTAAAACAGTTTCTTCGCCGTTTTTGATAATGCAATTGGCTGTTATGTGTGTGGCATGGTGTACCCCGCTTGTATATTTCCAGGTGCCGTTGATGATGTAGCCATCATGGGTAACGGTTGCTGTGCCGGTAGATGCACCGCTCCCGGCCAAACATAAATAAGGATTACCAGCTAATTCCTGCGCTATTTGTGGCGATAAAAACCCACCAAACCACCCTGCCCCGCTACACAGGGTTACTACCCATCCCAGGCTGCCATTGGCCCAGGCCAGACTTTCTTCCAGGCGTACCATGTCAGGTAAGGCCAGCTGCAAACCCGAGTATGCTTCAGGAACAAGAAATTTAAACCAGCCCTGTTCATATATCAATGCCAATTGATCGGGATGCAGCATGCCCAGTCTTTCGGCTTTGGGTGCCGCATCGCGAATGGTTTTTACCCATTCGGGTTTTAATAAATATGATGGACGATTCATTTTAGCTAAAGGCTCAAAGCAAAAAGCTCAAAGCAATTTTTAAAGTTCATGAAAACTTTGCGCATTTAGAGAACGCCTTAAAACACAAAGCAATTTGTAAGTTTACCGTTAAAAGCTTTCGGCCTTTAGCTTTCGGCTTTCAGCTCCCTCTTTGACTTTCTTTCTCCAGTCAAAATATCCAAAAATGGCTATTACGAATAAAAAGACGGTTAGCAGGGCAAACATGGGCAGGTGTTTATAAAACAAAATAGGTACCGCAAACAGGTTTGATATATTTAAAAAAATCCAGTTCTCAATTTTTCTCCTTGCCAGCAGCCACATGCCTGCCCAGGCGGTTGAAGTTATCAATGCATCCCAAACCGGCACATTTGATGGTGTAAAATACTTAGCTGGCAGGTTTTTGAGCAATACATAAAAAAACACCCAGCCAACAACACATATGGCAATGCTTATTTTCCACTCGGCGTTGGTGCTCCATGAAATTTGTACAGGCGGCTCGTTTCGCCGTTTTATCCAGTACCACCAGCCGTAAACGCTCATTACAACGTAATACACGTTCAGGATAGATTCGGCATAAAGCCCAACATTAAGTAAAAGATAAATAGCAATCGCGGTGCTCAAAATACCTGCCGGATAAAGCCAGATGCTATTGCGGCGTGCCAGCAAAACTTCGGCAACACCCAGGGCAACGGCAAGCCATTGCACCCAGTTGGTTTCCTTTATTTGTTCTATAAAAAGAGATATCAAATCATTCATAACTCCCGTTTTCGTTAGTACCACTGTTCTGTCTGAATATTACCCGCCCAGATTCGTGAAATTCGCTTAAATTCGTGACCGTTCGTGTTGATTCAATTCGTGAATATTCGTGTCAGAAATTAAGATTCAACGATGCCAGAAAATTGCGCGGCGCCTGCGGGAAATAGTAATTGTAGTTAACCACATTGCCGCCTTCAATATCAGGATAAGTAGCGCCGTTAGCCTCATACTTTTTGCTGAAGATGTTGCTAACCTGTAAGCCCAATCCAATGTTTTTAACCCCGCTGATGCTGAAATTATACCGCAGCCTTACATCGCTCGTAAAATAACTTTTCAGGTAACGGTTGGCTGCATAAGGGTTGCCAATATTATCTGGTGCTATGTTGAAGCCTGCAGGGTTTTGGTTCATGGTATTATCTAAATATTGCCTGCTCACGTATTTGCTGATGAAAGCAATTTCGCCGCCTTTAACAGGGCTGTAGCTGATGATGCTTGCGCTGGTAAGCGATGGCGAGTAGGCAATGGTTGTTGTTTTAAACGATTCTTCAACTAATGTGCCATCATCATAATTGGATAAAAACTGGTGATAGTTTTTGATCTTGTTGGCACTCCAGGTAGCGGTAAGTCCCCAGTTAAGCTGGCTGGTTAACCTTACCTTGCCATCAAGTTCCACGCCCGCGCGATAGCTATCGGCAACGTTGGTGCGTATTTGCGATCCTACATCATTTAGCGCGCCGGTTAATATCAGCTGGTTTTTGTACAACATGTAAAACCCGTTAATGCCGCCGCTAAAAAATTTGCCTACGGTACGGTAACCCGCTYCAAAATCCTTAAGGTTTTCGGCTTTTGGCCTTTTTTGCGGAACAGAGTTTATGTAATCATCGCGATTTGGCTCGTGGTTACCTACCGCAAATGATGCATACACATTGCTTTGCTCATTAAGCTGATAGGTTATACCCAGTTTAGGGTTAAAAAAGTTAAGTTCTACACTTTGCTGCGCATTGTTCAGGTTCCTGTCGATACCGTAAAAATTGTAGTAAATATGGCGGTATTGCACATCTGCATACAACAAAACATTGCTTAAATGCCACTCTGCGCGGTAAAAAATATTAAAGTCGTTCTTTTTGGCATTATCGCGGTAATACTCATAATTGGGGCCTATGCCGGCGCTTTCTTTGGTATAAATAACATTGCCATAATGCGCGCCCGAGTATTGGTTATAAGCGCCGCCCAAAGTCATGTTCAGGTTGCTTTCGGGTTGATATTTGAGGGCATAGGTAACGCCATAAAATTCATTATCCAACCAGCGGCGGCGGGCCAGGTCAGTTGTGGCAATAGTATCTGTACCAATGATCACTGGTTTTAAACCATAATTGGCTACGGCATCCTGCTGGCGAAACTCCTCGTAGTAACCTTTGCCTTTTGTATAATGCAGCGCGCCGCTGAACGACAGCTTATCGCTTATCTTTTGATCGTACAATAACTGATAATGGTTTTGCAGGTAGTCATCAACCTGGTCTTTATAAAACGAGCCATCGGCCATTAAGCCCAATTCGTTGTAGGTACGATTGTCGGCCCGGGTATTATCGCCAATAACATAATCGGCAATGCCGTTCCAGGCCTGGTAGGTGCGTTCATGGCCCGATATTACGTTGGCCCTTATGGTACTGTTTTTACCATACCAGGCGGCGCTCAGGTAAAGAGATTTTAAATCGGACGTTGCCCTATCGATATAGCCATTGGAGTGGATGCGCGATAACCGGCCATCTAAACTAAAATGTCCGCCTAATAAACCGGTGCCGGCGTTAACTGTGTTTTTGATAGAGCCGTAAGAGCCTGCCGATGTATTGATCTCGGCATAAGCGGTGTCTCTGCGTGTGGTTGTTTGAATATTGATGCTGCCGCCGAATGCGCCGGCACCGTTGGTTGATGTACCAACACCACGCTGTACCTGGATATTATCAACAGATGAGGCCAGATCGGGCAGATCAATAAAGTATGATCCCTGGCTTTCGGCATCATTCAACGGAATTCCATTGATGGTAACGTTAACCCTTGTAGCATCAGAACCGCGGATGCGGATACCGGTATAGCCTATACCCGCGCCTGCATCAGATGTGGTTACTACCGATGGCGTAAGGCTCAACAGGTAAGGCAAATCCTGCCCGAAGTTGTTTTTAGCAAGGTCCTTTTTACTTAAGTTGGTGAATGCGGTAGGTGAGTTTTTAACCGCACGGGTTGAGCTAACGGTAACTTCCTCGGCTGTAAACGTATTGCTGTTAAGCTTTATGTTAATAACCGCGGTGCTGCCTAAAACAATGCTTTTGCCGGTGGTTTGGTAACCAACATAACTGGCTTTTAATGTGTAGTTGCCAGGCTTTAAATCGTTAAATTGATACTTGCCGGTTGCATCAGCAATAGCATTGACAGCCGGGTTAGTGATGGTGACGGTTGCGCCGGGCAGTGCTTCGCCGGATTGGTTAGTGATTTTTCCGGATATGGAAAGCTGGGCCGATGCCAGGGCGGGCAGCAGCAGGGCCATGACAGCCGCGAATACATTTTTCAAAGTTTTTAAAAATAAAATAGTTAAACTGCTCATCAGGGTACAATTGCAGTATACTTAACTTGTTACCTCTCCCTACGCCGGCATTACCCGGATCAGGTGTAGCCCCCCAGCCCCCTGAAGGGGGAGCAAGTAGGCTAAAGGCTGGCTTTAAACTAAAAACTCCCCCTTTAGGGGGTTGGGGGGACATGGGTTTGATCTCAGCCTGTCTTTCAGTTTGGTAAAAACAAATTGCTTGTTTTTTATTTCACCAAAGCAAGGCACCCCTTGAGAATTATGACGCAAAGATAGGATTTGAATTTGGTGCATGCAAGTAGTTGTTGGATTCGGCAGTTGTCGCGTATAAATAACCTGCCCCTTGCCTTTGATATTTTAAGGCCATATTAAGATTATTTATAGTTTTGTTATAACTATGGTAACTGTTCGGCAATTAGATTCGGGAAGAGATAATAATTTTGATTTGCTTAGGTTTATTGCTGCTTCACTTGTAGTTTTTTCTCATTCTTTTTTGGTAACTGATACACTTAAAAGCGAACCAATGGTAAGGTTACTTGGTTTTATGACTTTTGGGAATATGGGTGTTAAGGTTTTTTTTGCTGTCAGCGGTTTTCTTATAACTAAAAGCCTTTTCAGGCAGCCCTCACTTGGTAGCTTTGTGTGGGCACGTTTCCTCAGGATTTTTCCGGGATTGTTTTTAACCGCCATTTTTTGCGCGTTTATCATTGGCCCCCTATGTACAACTTTACCTTTGAGTAAATATTTTACCAGTATCGCAGTTTATGATTTTACATGGCGATTAGCTACGCTTCATAATTTTAACAATGCTTTACCCGGTACCTTCAAAACAAACCCTTACCCCGACAGTGTAAACAGCCCCATCTGGACATTACCGGCCGAATTACTGATTTACCTATGCGTTTTGCTTTTAGGTGTTTTATTACTCCTGGTTAAAAAGCAGTTCGGGAAGCTTTTGATAGCATTACCGGTATTAATTGTTGTTTTTGTTTTTTTCTGGGGAATACCCTATGAGGCATGGTATATAAGCTATATTTTTTCGTGGTCGACGTTGTTTTTTTTGGGCGCATGTTGCTACCTGTTTCGTAATAAAATAATTATAAGCCTACCCCTGTTGCTGGGTATGTTTATTGTTTTTTATGCCTGGTTCCATTTCAGATTGCCGTATATTGATTATGTTGTTGATATGCCACTGGTATACGGTATTTTGGTTTTTTCATATCATCCCAAACTGCAGGTTAAAAGCTTTCATAAACTTGGCGATTTTTCATACGGGCTTTATATTTATGCATTTCCTATTCAGCAATTGCTTACCTTAAAATTTCCGGCATTAACGCCAACAGCACATTTTTTTTACACTTTTCCTTTGGTGCTTCTTCTGGCTGTACTGTCATGGTACTTTGCAGAAAAACCAATGCTGAAATTGAAAACAACAACATTGTTTAAAAGGTAAGATATTGTGTTAATCACAGATAAATCACCCAAAACAGGTAATTCTGCTATAAGAATATTACTATAATAAGATAGCCGCAGAAAGCCTAAAAAATCAAATTTTTATTACTTATATCATAAAGGTTCTTCAGCTTTCTGCTTTTACCTTTCGGCTTTCACCTCAAAAATGTACTTTTGCGAACTTTTATAAATATTGTTATGCTTAGAACTCATACCTGCGGCGAATTAAATATCAGCAACTTAGGTCAATCTGTTACCTTGTGCGGATGGGTACAAAAATCGCGCGATTTGGGCGGTACCACGTTTATTGATATGCGTGACCGTTATGGTTTAACTCAACTAATTTTCAATACTGATACCGATGCCGCGCTGCGCGAAAAAAGCCGTGAGCTTGGTCGTGAGTTTGTGATAAAGGTTACAGGTAAAGTGCTTGAGCGCTCCAATAAAAACACAAAAATACCAACCGGCGAGATTGAGATTGCTGTTGAGGATATAGAAATACTTAACTCGGCTAAAACCCCTCCATTCCAGATAGAGGACGAAACCGACGGGGGCGAGGAGCTTCGCGCCAAATACCGTTATCTTGATTTGCGCCGTGCACCAATACGCAATAACCTTATCCTTCGCCACAAAATGGCACAGGAGATTCGTAAATATTTAAGCGACCTGGAGTTTATTGAGGTAGAAACCCCGGTACTGATTAAATCGACACCTGAAGGTGCACGTGATTTTGTGGTGCCAAGCCGCATGAATCCGGGCGAGTTTTACGCCTTGCCGCAATCGCCCCAAACATTTAAGCAATTGCTGATGGTAAGCGGGTTCGACCGTTATTTCCAGATAGTTAAATGTTTCAGGGATGAAGATTTAAGAGCTGACCGCCAGCCGGAATTTACACAGATTGACTGCGAACTATCGTTCATTACACAGGAGGATATCCTGAATATTTTTGAAGGCCTTACCCGCCACCTGTTTACTACAGTAAAAGGTATCGATCTGGGTGATTTTCCGCGCATGCAATATGCAGATGCTATGCGCCTGTACGGTTCTGATAAACCGGATGTGCGTTTTGGGATGGAGTTTGTGGAGCTGAATGATATTGTTAAAGGAAAAGGCTTTGGTGTTTTTGATAATGCCGAACTGGTAGTTGGTATCAACGCAAAAGGTTGCGCCAGCTACACCCGTAAACAATTAGATGAAATAACCGAATGGTTAAAACGCCCCCAAATTGGTGTTACGGGCATGATATATTGCCGCTACAATGATGATAGTACGCTAAAATCATCGGTTGATAAATTTTACAGTGAAGATGAGCTGACCAACTGGGCTGCCGCATTTGAAGCCGAAAAAGGCGATTTAATGCTGGTATTGGCCGGGTCAACAGATAAAGTACGTAAGCAACTGAACGAACTTCGCCTGGAAATGGGCAGCCGTTTAGGTTTGCGCGATAAAAATAAATTTGCACCACTTTGGGTATTGGATTTTCCTTTACTGGAATGGGACGAGGAAACCAGCCGTTACCATGCCATGCACCACCCATTCACCTCGCCAAAACCAGAGGATATTGCCCTGCTTGATACCGACCCGGGAGCAGTACGTGCAAATGCGTATGACCTGGTAATTAACGGTACCGAGGTTGGCGGCGGCTCTATCCGTATCCATGATCGTGCTACCCAGTCGCTGATGTTTAAGCACTTAGGCTTTTCTGCAGAAGAGGCGCAAAAGCAGTTTGGCTTTTTAATGGATGCCTTTGAATTTGGCGCACCTCCGCATGGTGGTTTGGCCCTTGGGTTTGATCGCCTGGTATCTATTTTTGCCGGTTTGGATTCTATTCGTGATGTAATCGCATTCCCTAAAAACAATTCGGGCCGCGATGTGATGATCGATTCACCATCAACCATTGCTGATACCCAGATGAATGAACTTAAAATTAAAACAACGGTATAAGTAAGTTTTTTTGAATTGTAGCGTTTATGGCGATTAAAGCGTATCCATATTAAACTGATCTTTATTTAAATGAAAAAACTTCTATTCTTATTTCTGCTTCCGTTGGCCATCTTTTCAGCATGCTCCAAAAAAAGCGATACTGCAACTGTTGATGTAGCAGCGCAGGCTGCCATTGACGATGCCGCCATAAAAACATATATTACCGCCCATCCCGAAATTACCAATGTTAAGGATACTTTAGGTGTATATTACCAGGTGCTTACAGCAGGAATAGGCAGTTACCCTACAGACAATTCAACAATTACAGTAGGTTATACAGGCAAATTGATTAATGACACCCAGTTTGAAACCAACTCAGGTTATACCGAGGTGTTACGCAATTTGATATTAGGATGGCGAATAGTATTACCGCATGTACGGTATGGCTCCAAGGTTTTAATGATCATACCATCCAGGTATGGGTACGGTACTTATTCTAACGGCAAAATACCGGCAAACTCCGTATTAATATTTACTATTGATTTATCGACTGCCGGAGCTTAGTATTAAGAATTTTATTATAGGCCTGGAATAACAATCCGGGCTTTTTTTATTTGGTATATTTCCGCCGTTTAAATACAATCCCAAAAAGGTCAAATAATTATTTTGAATGAAGAATTTACTGTTACTGCTATTTGTTGCATCAATTGCAATGACCTCCTGCTCGCGTCGCCCATCTGTGGAAATGATAAAGCAAGCCAAAACCGATGATTCGATCATCCGGGTTTATCTATCCAACAATCCTATGATTAAAGCAGTTAAAGATCCATCTGGACTATACTACCAGGTAGTTAAACAAGGGGCAGGTGCTTACCCCGACGGCAATTCAACGGTGACTGTAAATTACCATGGCAAGCTCATCAACGGAGCGCCCTTTGATTCCGCTGATGATTTTTCGAGCTCGTTGGACAGGTTAGTAAAAGGCTGGCAAATTGGAATTCCGCATGTAAAAAAAGGTGGTAATATCCTGTTATTTGTTCCATCAGCATTGGGTTACGGTCCGGGCGGCGGTGGTCCGATACCCGAAAACGCTGTATTGATATTTGATATTGATCTTGTGGATTTTAAATAAATCATCCCATAATACTGCTTTGTTGAGTGGGTTGGAACAGCGGCTGAAATAACATCAGCCACAGGTTATTAGATTTGAAGTATTGTTCTTATATTAACTGTTCCAAAAAAGCCCCTATGAAAATATTTTCCATCTTGTTTTTTTTATTGTTTTCGGTACAGGCATTTGCGCAAAATGCAGCCCGCGTAGCACAGGTTAATACTAAAGCTGATGCCTTAAAAGACCAGGTAACCGCATGGCGGCGCGATTTTCATGAACACCCCGAACTTGGTAATCATGAGGTACGCACATCGGCAATTATTGCCAAACATTTGCAATCGTTGGGTATCGAGGTGCAAACAGGTATAGCCACAACCGGGGTTGTGGGCATTTTAAAAGGAGGTAAACCCGGCCCGGTAGTTGCATTGCGTGCCGATATGGATGGATTGCCGGTAATTGAACGTACACCTGTGCCATTTGCATCAAAAGAAAAAACTATTTATAACGGGCAGCAAGTTGGCGTAATGCATGCCTGCGGTCATGATTCGCATATGGCTATTTTAATGGGGGTAGCCCAGGTGCTATCGTCTATGAAAAGCGAACTGCATGGTACCGTTAAATTTATTTTTCAACCTGCCGAAGAAGGCGTTGAGCCGGGTCAAAAGGGCGGCGCGGAAGAAATGGTGAAGCAGGGAGTGCTTGAAAATCCAAAGGTTGATGTTATATTTGGTTTGCATATCAACTCGCAAACCGAGGTTGGCAAGATCAGCTACCGCCCTGGCGGAACGATGGCCGGTGTTAACGATATGCAGATCATCATAAAAGGCCGGTCGGCACACGGAGCCGCTCCGTGGTCGAGCGTTGATCCTATAGTGGTTTCTGCCGAGATAATAAACAACCTGCAAACTATTGTAAGCCGTAATATCAACATAACCGAAAACCCGGCGGTGGTAACCATCGGAGCCATAAAAGGTGGTAACCGCTCAAACATTATTCCCGAAAGCGTTGAAATGCTGGGCACCCTGCGTTCATTTACAGCTGCCGACGAAAAGATGCTGATTGACCGCGTTACGCAAATAGCCACCAAAACCGCCGAAGCACAAGGCGCCACTGCCGAAGTTAAGATACCTTATAGTAATCACTACCCGGTTACATATAACAACCCGGGGCTTACACAAAAAATGTTGCCCAGCTTGCAGCAAACCGCGGGCGCGGCAAATGTAATGTTAAAGCCGCCGGTTACCGGGGCCGAGGATTTTAGCTTTTATGAAGAAAAAGTACCGGGACTGTTTTTCTTTTTAGGCGGGATGCCAAAAGGACAGGACCCGCTTAAAGCCCCATCGCACCATACCCCTGATTTTTATATTGACGAAAGCGGTTTTACTTTAGGTGTTAAGGCATTATGCAATTTAACATTAGATTACATGGCATCAAAAGGGAAGTGATAATAATGACGTGTTTTACAGAGTAGCTGTCTTTTTATTGTAATTGATGCTTAACTTTATAAACTTAATGGCAAGAGGAGCGAAGTATATTAACTGAATAAGATGAGGAAAAACATATTAACAATGGTTTACATAACGCTGTTACTAATTGTAGTAGCGGGACAAAAAGCCATCGCGACAGGTTTGAGCCTTGCCGATACTGTAAAAAAGCTAAACCCCGAAGTTTTGCAAACAGTTAATACTGTATTAAAGGCCTCATATACTTTTGATATTGATAAGGTTACTGATATGTATGCGCCAAACGCGGTTGTTACCGATGAGCAGATGCCTTATTCATGGAATGGCCAGCTGGCTGGTGTACAATGGGTAAACTCGGTTGAAAAGGCGGTTAAGGAGTTTAAGATAAAAGATTTTATGGTTGTTGTTAAACGCATAAAAATTTTTAGGCAAACCGATGAAATAGCCTATTTAATTGTACCGGTTGAATATACAGGTACAGTTAATGGCGACCCGTTTAATGAAGAAGGAGCGTTTTCTTTTGTGTTTCGTATGGTAGGGGGTAAATGGCTGATCAAAAGCCAGGCCTGGGTGCCCAAAAACGGCCTCTGATCTATCTGCCCCTTAACTTTATTTTTTAACGAATTTTACCTTAACCGTAACTTCTTCAGGTTTGCCTGTACTATTCCCAATCCATGTGGGGCCTGCCTTTATCAGATCGATAGCTTTTTGATCGGCTGCTGGTGTAAGGCTTTTTTTGATCTTGAAATCRCTCAATGCGCCATCGCCATTAACGGTAAATGTTACACTTACTGTACCTGTAATATCGCTATCGGGTAAAACAGCATTGGCTTGCAGGTATTTTTTAAGGGCGCTCATCTCGCCCTGGGGGTGCGCACTTACAGCTTTTTGCGTACCATAGCCAATCACAACATCGTTGAGGGAACTGCTGACGGGATTAAGTTCTACTTTTAGGCTATCCCCGCTCTTTACACTTACCTGTTTGGGCAAAAATCCTATAGATGCTATATCTAACGTTTGCTTACTCCCGGTCGCAGGCATAGAAAAATAGCCGTTAACATCGGTAACTGTACTTTTATTAGTTCCGGCTATGCGGATAGCTGCGCCAATAACAGGGGCGCCATCGGGTTTGCCGTATATTACGCCGTTAATGTTTGTGTAGCCAAACTGCGATTTTGAATCTTTTGAGGTTACTATGGTTAAACCATCAACCTTACCCTGTAATTTAGATTCGTTGGGCATTGATGCCTTATCACGTGCTTTTTTAGCGACAGCTGCGAGACTATCGGTATTATCCTTTTCTTTTCGGGTTTGTGTGTAATTTGAAGCTACTATCTCACTTACCGATGCAGCTTCTTTTGACTCATCATCAGCTTGCACTACGGGTTTTGGAGCAGCTGTTGTTGGAGCTTTGTAAACCGCCGCCACATTATTATCTGCATTATCTGCCGAGGAGATCTCCTGTTGGTAAACGGATTTATTTCCCGGTTTTAATATGGGTGTTTGCTTTTTGGTGTTTTGAGCAAGTAAAGGCGCTTGTTTTGTACCCTGTACACTTAATGCCACAGTGTCCTTTAGCTCAACTTTGGTTTTATCCTCTTTAATTATTGCAATGTCATTGGTTTTTTGTTCGGGTAGAGTGGGTGTTTTCTTTAACCACAAACCGCCAATGGTTAATACCACCACAACCGATGCGGCAATTGACCAAACCTGCCATGAAATAACACGGCTTTTCTTTGGCTCAATTCGCTGTTGTAACCTTCCGGCCAGGTCGGCCAGGTTAGCTTGCTGATCTTTAGAAGCTGTTTCAAATCCTTCAATGGCATCCATTAAAAATGGATCGTCAAGCGCTTCCCGTTCAAGCTTGTGCATAGCTTTGGCATCAAGTTCCCCGTTAAGGTACTTCCTGATCTGCGATATGTCGGCTTTTTTAGTATTCACTTTTCTTCTCCAGGCAAATTTTAAGGTTGCGCTTCCCGTTTTGTATGTAACTTTTTACTTCATTCAGGCTAAAATTGGTTATCTCGGCTATTTCCTTATAGCATTTCTCTTTTAAATAAAATAGATCAATGCTTTTTTTTTGCGCGCCGGCCAGTTTATCAATACATTGCTCCAATGCTTTATAGGCCTCTTCGCGGTTACTATCATCAGGATGCAAAAGCGGGGTAAATTCCATAACATCATCCAAATTTACCGTCTCTATTTTTTTGCCTGCCCTTAACTGCATCAGGCAATAATTGCGCCCTAATACATATAACCAGCTTCTGAATGTGTTGATATTGTGATTTTTAACCTTTACTACCAGCTCTTCAAATATTCCCATCACCGCATCTTTGGCCAGTTCCTCATCTTTCAGATATTTTAAACAAACCCCATATAGTAAAACCATGTATCTTTCATATAGTTTTCCTAACACCGCTACATCGCCGTTTTCACGGTAGGTGTTAAGCAGTTGGTCATCGGTTGATGTGGCTGTTTTTCCTGGTTTAATAAAATTGGTCATTAAAAGTGTGCAAAATAAATTTTTTAAACCGTTTATGGAAATTAACAATTAAACACGGGAAGAAAAAGCACATCCTTAAACATTATGACAACTCATAACAATTTTAAATTCGAGGTGGCAGTTTGCGGGGGGCGGTTAACGTTTTGTAGCTTACCCTGAGCTGTTTTACAATAAATCTTTAATTATTGCTATAGCCTAAAGTTTTGTTATTTTTGAGCACATAAAATTAACGACATGAATTTTCCCGCTGAATTAAAATATACTAAAGACCACGAGTGGATAAAGGTTGAAGGCAATGAAGCTACTATCGGTATTACCGAATTTGCGCAAAGCGAACTTGGCGATATTGTTTATGTGGATATTGCATCCTTAGGGAAAGAAGTTGCTAAAGATGAAGTTTTTGGTACCGTTGAAGCTGTAAAAACTGTATCAGACCTGTTTATGCCTGTAACAGGAACGGTAACAGAAATTAACCCTGCACTTAACAACCAACCCGACCTGGTAAACGCTGATCCGTATGGCGAAGGCTGGATGGTGAAAATCAGTATTGCTGATGTATCAGAAATAGATAGCCTGTTATCTGCCGATGATTATAAAGCTGTTGTTGGCGCTTAAATGAAAGCAACATTAAAATATCATGGGCTCACAATTTTGTGGGCCTTATTTATTTTCATCATGTGCTCAGCTAAACTGGATTCTGTAGACGATTCACCAATGTTTTTCGAGGGCTTTGATAAAATTACGCATACCGGGTTATTTTTCACGCTGATTGTATTATTCTGCAATGGTATCATACGGCAACAAAAAATCCGCTCATTCTCGTATAAGCAGGTACTGTTAGTTACTGTGGCCTCTGTATTTTTCGGTGGGCTGATAGAGGTATTGCAACGAACTATTTTTACCTGGCGCAGCGGCGACTGGAATGATATGTTTTGTGATATGCTTGGAATTTGTATGGGGATTTTTGGTGTTATGATAACATTAAGCGCAATTGGTAATGAAAAAAAGTAAACTGATCATCATAGGAGTTGCCCTGCTGCTCAGCTGCTCATCCTGCGGTATATTTAAAAAAGGCTGCGGATGCCCTACGTTTGGGAAGGTAAAAGCTGCCGGGAAAAATGGATGTGCAGATTCCAAATGTGCAGATATGCAGATTTGGTGCTGATAGATTGAAATTCTGTTCATTCTTGAAATCTGATTCAGACTGCGTGAGCGCAATCATAAATCTCATTTGAAAATCAGTTTTTTCATCTGCATATCTGCACATCTAAAATTTGCACATCAAAGCGTCTGCTTTATTTGGATTTAATATAAATAAGCTTACATTTGCTCAGGTTAAAAAGATATAGGATGACACTTTCACAACTTGAAGTAGGCGAAATAGGAATTGTAAAGGAATTTACTGATCTGGAAATGTCGGTAAAATTGATGGAGATGGGATGTTTGCCAGGTGAAGAGATTAAAATTTCACGTATTGCTCCGCTTGGCGATCCTATAGCTATTCATGTTTCTGGTTACCAGTTAAGCTTGCGTAAGTTTGAAGCGTCCACCATTATTTTGCAGTAGTTTTTGTAAACATTGAAAGCCGATATAAGAGTTGCACTTGTAGGAAATCCAAACACCGGTAAATCAACTCTCTTTAATATTTTAACCGGTCTTAATCAAAAAATAGGAAATTTTCCGGGGGTTACTGTTGATAAAAAAACAGGTTTTTGCCAGTTGCCCGATGGGCGTACCGCCGAAATTATCGACCTGCCCGGTACTTACAGCATCTATCCAAAAAGTAAGGATGAATCCATTGTATTTTCTGTATTAGCCGACAAAGCCAAAGCGCTTGTTCCCGATTTGATCGTGGTGATACTTGATGCATCAAATCTTAAGCGCAACCTGCTGCTGTATACCCAGATAGCCGATTTAAAAATACCGGTTGTGGTAGCGCTTAACATGATAGATGTATCTGATAAAGCAGGTATTACTATCAATATTGATCTGTTTGCCAAAAAGCTGGGCGTGCCGGTTGTTCCTATTTCGGCCCGCAAGATAAAAGGGATCGATTTGCTTAAAAGCACTATAGCTTATGCCAATAAAATTGCGCTGCAGCAGGATACCATAGATGTTGATTCCATAGCCCCGCAACTTATAGCGCAGATACAGGACGAGTTAAAAATAGATAATCCGTACTTCGCCCTGCAGCTTGCCCATCAGCACGAAACGCTTGATTTTTTGTCTGCCAAAGAAAGCGATCGCATAGAAGACCTGGAAAAAGAGCATTCTTTTCACTCCCAAAAAGCCCAGGCTACAGAAACCATTGCCCGCTACAGTTTTATTAACGATCTGCTGTACGATACCGTTAAAAAACCAGAAACAGCGCATGACGAATCTGTAAGCAATAAAATTGACAAGATACTTACGCACAAAATATTCGGCTTTGTGATATTTTTTGCCATACTAATGTTCATATTCCAGGCTATATTTTCCTGGTCGGCCTATCCGATGTCGCTTATCGAAAATTTATTTATCTGGCTGCAAAGCAGCGTAAATAAGGCATTACCAACCGGCCCGTTCACCAGCTTACTGGTTAATGGTATTATTGCCGGTTTAAGCGGTGTTTTGGTATTTGTACCGCAGATAGCCATTTTGTTTGCCATGATATCCATACTGGAAGATACCGGCTATATGTCGCGCGTTACTTTTATGATGGATAAGGTAATGCGTAAGGTTGGGCTCAACGGTAAATCTGTAGTGCCGCTAATCGGCGGCTTTGCCTGTGCCGTGCCATCTATCATGAGCACCCGTAACATCGAGAACTGGAAGGACAGGATGATAACCATTATGGTTACCCCATTGGTGGCCTGCTCGGCCCGTTTACCGGTTTACACTTTGTTAATTGCCCTTGTAGTGCCCAATCGTAATGTTTGGTGGCTGTTTAACCTGCAGGGATTAGCACTTACAGCCATGTACCTGTTGAGCATTATATCTGCAGTATTGGTAGCTTTTGTAATGAAATTCATTTTAAAGGCCCGCGAGCGTGGTTACTTTATTATGGAGTTACCTGTTTACCGCATGCCCCGATGGAAAAATGTGGCTTTTACGATGTACGATCGTTCAAAAACCTTTGTGCTGCAGGCGGGTAAGGTGATCATTGCGGTCTCTATCATTTTGTGGGTGTTGAAATCATACGGCCCTGGCGACAGGTTTGCGCAGATAGATAAAACATACAGCCAGCCGCGATACACCAAAACCATGAAGCCCGACAGCCTGAACAAAGTTGTGGCGTCAGAAAAATTAGAAAACTCCTACGCCGGTGTGTTTGGCCATGTAATAGAGCCGGTTATTAAACCACTGGGCTTCGACTGGAAGATAGGGATAGCCCTCATCAGCTCCTTTGCCGCCCGCGAAGTGTTTGTTGGCACCATGGCCACCATTTATAGTGTGGACGGCGATGCAGACAAACTGGAATCGGTACAGCAAAAAATGCATAGCGCTACTAACCCCGATACCGGGAAGCCTGTGTTTACTTTGGCTGTGGCGTTTTCGCTCATGATGTTTTACGCCTTTGCCATGCAGTGCGCCAGTACGGTGGCCGTGGTATACCGCGAAACCAAGGATTGGCGCTGGCCGGCCACCCAATTTGCTTACATGACGGCGCTGGCATATGTGGCCAGTTTTATAGTTTATAATTTGCTTAAATAGGTTCGTAGTCCATGGCTGATAGTTCATAGACCATGGTAATTATCAATCAATTGTTATTTTATTTAGCTACCATTAAAACTATCGATCATAGACTATGGACTATTCACTTCAAAACATATATTTGTATTGAGGTAAAAATTGGATAAAGTAAAAGTTTTAGCAAGATATGTCCCACCCGATGCTGCTCCGCTCATTGGCCGCTGGATCGACTATTTTAAATGCGAATTTAAAATTTCGCGCAACCGGGGCACCAAATTTGGCGATTACCGTTCGCCCCATGCCGGCAAAGGTCACCGGATCTCGGTAAATTATGATCTTAACCCCTACGCCTTTTTGGTTACCACCGTACATGAATTTGCACACCTGCACACCTGGAACGAGCATAAACAAAAAGCTAAGCCGCATGGCACCGAGTGGAAAAGCAATTTCAAAAAAATGATGCAGCCCTTTTTTGAAAAGGACATTTTTCCGCACGATGTAAAGCATGCCATAACCAGTTACCTTAATAACCCTGCTGCTTCCAGCTGTTCAGATTTGAACCTGTACCGTTCCCTGCGCAAATATGATGCACCAAAGGAATCGGTACTTACTATAGATAAAGTGCCTTTTAAAGCCCTGTTTAAAATAAAAGGCGATCGCGTTTTCCGTAAGGAGGAGCAATTGCGCAAGCGTTTTAAATGTGTAGAAATAGAAACCAAACGGGTTTACCTGTTTAGCCCGGTTGCCGAGGTGGAGTTGGTGGAAGGGGTGAATTGATTGCTGTATTGTGGTAAAGTAAACAACTTTTTTTTATGAAGTGATTTAACTAAATTAGCATAAAGTAATTAGCAATGAGTACCATAATACCAGAAACCGCTATAGATATATACCGGATGTTACCTGAGGGTACCAGGTGCGAAGTGCTGTACAATCAATTGATCATGACACCTGCACCTAATACCGACCACCAGTTTATTTCTGTAAAATTATCTGCTTTATTATATAATTTTTTAGAAGAAACAGGTAGGGGTATAGTATTACATGCGCCCACCGATGTATATTTTGAGCAGGAGCAATCGGTTTTACAACCTGATATACTGGTTGTTCTGAATGAAAACAAACACATTATTCACCTGGATGCAATTCATGGGGCACCGGATGTGATTTTTGAAATACTATCCGGAAACCGGATACATGATACGCTGAAAAAGAAAAGCCTATACGAAAAAGCCGGTGTTAGTGAGTATTTTATTATTGACCCTGCTGACAAAAAGGTTGTGATGTTTGCCTTTAATGATGCCAAACAATATGAGCTTGTTTATGAATTAACCGGGAAGATAACGTCTGAAGTTTTAGGGTGCAGCTTTACTTTATAATCCAACTGGGTTATACCTGCGGTAAATGTGCAGCATTAATGAAATGCTAATTAATGCCCGGCTGTAATTATCATTGGCGAATTTACATCCTCGTGCCCGATTCAATTAAATCCGTACTTTTACCCCATGGCAAAAGTTAAATCGTTTGTGAATAATCCTTACCAGGAAAACACTTATATTTTATATGATGAAACCGGCAAATGTGTAATTATTGATCCCGGAATGTATACCGCCACCGAGCAAAATGTGGTGGTGAATTTTATAAAGGATAATAATTTAACCCCCGTTTTGCTGCTGAATACCCATTGCCATATAGATCATGTGCTTGGTAATAAATTTGTTTTTGATAAATACGGACTAAAGCCTAAGTTTCATGTAGGTGAGTTGCCGGTGTTAGCGGCTGTAGTTGCTTACGCCCCTCAAATGGGCATCAGGTACGAGGTATCGCCGGTACCGGATGAGTATCTGCCCGAAACCGGAACCGTCCTGTTTGGTAATACTACCCTTGATCTGATCTTCGCACCGGGGCATTCACCTGCACATTTGTGCTTTTATGATAAAGCGGCCAATATTTTAATAGGCGGCGACGTTTTATTCAGAATGAGTATTGGCCGTACAGATTTGCCGGGCGGTAATTTTACACAGCTGATAGCTAATATTGAAACCAAACTTTTTGCCCTGCCCGATGATTGTACGGTTTATCCGGGTCATGGGCCCGAAACTACTATTGGTTTTGAAAAACAAAACAACCCGTTTCTTACTTAAGCATATAACTTAATACTTGTCACTAATTTGAACACCTCGGTATATATAGCTAAAAGGTACTTGTTTTCGGGCAAGAAAATGCATGTCATTAATATCATATCGGGCATATCCATGCTGGGTGTGTTGATAGGCAGCGCGGCTTTGATCATTATTTTGTCGGTGTTTAATGGGTTCGAGAAAGTTATACTTTCCTTATACAGCAACTTTACGCCCGAAATAAAGATCGAAACCCGGCTTGGTAAAACCTTTGATCCTAATACGCGTTATTTTAAAGCATTGCATAAGGATGCCAGCCTTTTTTCATTCACGGAGGTATTGCAGGAAAAGGCCCTGATAAGATATGGAGATAAGCCATTAATAGGTACTATAAAGGGTGTAAGTGATGATTTTTTAAAAAATAAACAGCTGGATAGTACCGTTGAAAACGGATCGTTTACCCTTAAAAGCGGCGATAGGTATTTTGCGGTTATAGGCAGAACCATACAGGGTAACCTGGGCATCAATGTTCATGATGACCTGTCGCCTATCCAAATATTTTCTCCGCGGCGCACCGTGGTAAACTCAGCTAATCCGCTTGATGAATTTGTAGTGCGCTCCATCAATGCATCCGGTGTATTTGGCATACAGCAGGAGTTTGATGATATTGTGGTTACCCCCATCGAGTTTGCGCGCGATCTGCTCGATCAGCCAAAAGAAATTACTTCGCTTGAGCTTACATACAAACTGGGTACCAATGTTGCGGCTGTACAAAATAAGATAAAGGATGCTATAGGCAATAGGTTTACGGTAAAAAACCGGAAGGAACAAAATACCGAGCTGTATAAAACGTTGAACTACGAACGCTGGAGTATATTCATGATATTAACCTTTGTACTTATCATTGCTATATTTAATATTATAGGGTCGTTAACCATGCTGGTTATTGACAAGCGCCAGGATATAGCCATTTTAAGCAGCCTGGGAGCCAATAAACGGATTATCCAGGGCGTATTTTTTCTCGAGGGAATGATGATATCGATATTTGGCTGTGTTGTGGGGATTGTGCTGGGCCTGGCATTTTGCCTTGTTCAACAGCATTTTGGATTAATAAAGATGGGAGCGGCTAACACGGTGATTGATGCCTACCCGGTTGACCTGGAAGTATCCGATTTTGGGCTGGTATTTTTAACAGTAGGGGCCATTTCGGTTATTGCATCGGGTATTAGTGCACGATTAAGTATCAAAGGACTGGATGAAATCAAACAGGATTTGTAAATTTGTTATATGAGGATAAGCTATATTAAATATTTCGCCTTCTTATTTATTCTTTTTATAGCGGCATGCTCATGTAACCAAAAGTCGCAAAAAACAAAAACACCTGTTGTTTTCAAAGGTTTATACAGTTTTGGTCCCGAAATAAAGTCGTTTAAAGATTGCGATAGCGGGACTGAATTTTGGGTTACCGATAGCTCGGCAACACTCGAACTGCAATATTCGCAAATGAATTTCGAGAAACCTTATGAGCCGGTTTACGTTGAGGTAGAGGGGCTCAAATCAAAATCGGGTAAGGAGGGTATGGGATCTGAATATGACAGTACCCTTGTTGTAAAAAAAGTAATAAAAATAACAAAAGAGATACCGCAGGATATGTGTAATTAACACGATATTCAGCATTGGTAAATCAAAATAAATAAAACTCATCTGCCTGAATTGGCGTTAACTTATCATCATGGAATCAAAACGTCAGCAAAAATTTGCCGGAGTAATACAAGAGGACCTGGCAGCTATATTTCAGCGCGAAGGCATGAACTATTTGCCTAATACACTGGTAACCATAACCAAAGTGCGCGTAACGCCGGATTTGGCTATCGCCCGCATCTTTTTAAGCTTTTTTGGCAATACCAATTTACAGCTGGCTTTGCAAACTATCAAAATGCATGCGTCGGAGATTCGCTATAAACTGGGCGCCCGTATTAAAGACCAGGTGAGGATAATCCCGCAGCTGGAATTTTTTGTGGATGATACCAGCGAATATGTAGAACGTATGGATAAAATTTTTGATAAGATAAGCAAAGAAGAACGCCAGCCGGATACCGAATAGTTATTTATCCTGATGGATAGACACGAACAACTAAAAACGTATTTGCAAAAATACCCCGGAGCCGCAGGCAAGGTGGTTGATTATAATGCCGGCACCGACCGGCTTTTTCCGTTGGATTTTACCGCTGCCAATACAGAATTATCTACCGCGATAATTGCCGATACGCAAAAGTTTACCAATTGGGTAAATCATAAGCTAAAGGCCAACGGTTGCAGGTACGGTATTGGCGGTTACCTGGAGCATAGGACTATTTATGCCGTAAGCGCCCATTTTGATACCGAAGATGAGCCCCGCAGGCTTCATTTAGGGGTTGATATCTGGGGGCCCGATGGTACGCCTATCTACAGTCCGTTTGATGGTAAGGTGCACAGTTTCCAGGATAATAATAACGTGGGCGATTACGGCCCGGCAATTATACTGGAGCATGACCTGGATGGACTAACGCTTTACAGCCTTTACGGTCACCTAAGCCGCAAAAGCCTGGACGGGTTGACTGTAGGTATGCCGGTTAAAAAGAATCAGCGTATAGCTGCACTGGGTAACAATACCGAGAATGGCCAATGGCCGCCACACCTGCACTTTCAACTGATGTTTGATATGGAAGGCAGGTTTGGCGATTACCCCGGTGTATGTAAATATTCGGAGAAGGAAAAGTATAAGGCTAATGTACCCGATCCGGCGTTGGTACTGGGGTTTTAGCCCCCCGGCCCCCTGAAGGGGGAGCATAGAAAGAGGCCATGCCGAACTTGTTTCGGTACCCCATATGCTAAGTCGACGAGAGTGCAATTCAAATTGTGGCTAATCAATTGTTTCGGCTAAAGCCCACGCTTCTTATTTTTCCTTATCCGTCCCATAAATGGGGACGGCAATGAGTTTGTCTGCTATGCTATGTTTCATTGCCGTTGGCTTCAGCCAACGGATAAATGGTTATCAAAAACAGGCTTTAGCCAAATTCAGTATGATTGCAATAAGCTAAGTGGCGGCCAAACGATTAGGATATACTTTACTGGCGACAATTTGAATTGCACCCGTCTACGATAAGCAGTGTACCTAACATAATGATTAGTTGTTCTGCAGGATGGCAAATAAACCCGGCACGAATTAGAGTAAATATCGCTATAACAATTCCACAACGTAAAACATTATCCGCGTTTTATTGTCGATATTTATACTATGATAAGGTGCCTGCTCATCGGTGTTATTACAATAGCTACAGCGTTTGCGGCTAACGCTCAGCCCGCATTTAAAGGCGGCCAACGGGTGTTGGATAATTTCCTGCAGTCGAAAATTGTTTATCCCGAATATTCGAGACGAAATTGTATTTCAGGGGTTGTTAACATCGCTTTCAGGCTCGATAAAAGTGGTAAGGTGATTGATGCCAGGGTGCAAAAAGGACCTGGTATCGACCTGGACGACGAAGCTTTAAGGGTGATCAAATTAACATCGGGGCAATGGGTAATTCCGGCTGATTATAAATCAACTACTTACCTGGTGCAGCCTATCCGTTTTAACCCCGACCAAACGCGTTGCAGCTCATCATCAGCAAATGATATGCAGGCCGCCATTGCCGATTATAAGAACAGGCAGGAACTGGAGAACGCGGTTACCAATTACTACATCAATAAATACCAGGGCAAGGCCGATCTATCTAAAGAAGCAACCATTGTCGTCCTTAAAAAACAATTAGGATTTGATGACGAACTGGTAAATGATCTGCTTGGCCAGGCTAATGAAAAGCTAAAACAACGGGATACAGAAGGCGCCTGCACCGATTGGAATTTTATCCGCAATATTGGCAGCAACAAAGCCGATAGTTTTATTGAAAAGTATTGCAGCAAAAAGCCTTAATCAAGTTATAATTTGATTAAGGCTTTTTGAATACCCACAGGGCAAAAATCAGGCAGTTAAGCTTACAAGCTCAACCTCTTTAATAGCCAGCAACATAAGGCGGCCCTGGTATTCAACCCAAACATCGGCAAAGCCGTTGCCATCATAACCTAAAAATTTCATGAAGGGGTTGCTAATGTTAAGGTTTTTCCACCTTTTACCAATGTACTTAAGTAATTGACCACTTTTTAATGTTGTGTGCTTTGCCATAAGTTAGAGTTTTAAAGGGTGAAACAATAAAAACCTAAGGTAATTAACATTTGCGARAATATTTAACCTTTGAAAAAATAAAATTTCCCTTGTATCAGCTTTATTACAAGAGCAAATCATGGTTTATTGCCTGTCAAGCAAACAGGTATATGTGGTAAGGAATTGTTGACTAGTGCTTTATCAAAAAAATCATTTGGTTTTGGTGTAGCTTTTAGGGTCAAGCGCGGTTGGCGACCAGCTTTTAAAAAAGTCTAATATTTTGTCCCGGTTATAACCTTTACCTTCTTCCAGGTATTCGGAATTTTGAGTGTTCAGGCGTATACCTTTGCTATCAAGCACTATAAAAACCGGGAAGCCGAACCGTTGAGGATAGCCCAGGTTGGCTAAAACGTCCTCATTCTGGTTTTCCTTACTGTAATTTACATGCAAAACAACGTAATTGTCATTCAGGTATTTATACAGCGTGGTATCTGTTGTAACCTGCTCATTAAAACGGATACACCAGCTACACCAGTTACCRCCAATTTGTAAAAGCACATTTTTGTGCTGCTTTGCCGCTTGTTTAACTGCAGCAGCAATATCTGCTTTTGCATCGGCGGCTGGATTGTAAATATGAGGTTTATCCTGTGCCTTTGCACTAAAGGCAAATGCAGAGATTAGCGTTATAAAAAGCAGTTTTTTCATAAGGGGTATCTGTTAATGAGTACCGTAAGCTACATAAAATGAGCAAAGTACAGGTTTGTGGTTAAGAATTATGACAACAATTTTACAATTTTGATTAAAAACAGGCACTTGTAAACACAATGTGGAAAACTCTGAAATTGAATGATAATTTAAGAATAATATTTTTGATATAAGATGCCCTAATAAGGCCCCAATTGCTACAGCAAAAAAAATATTAGGGATGATAGGTGCAGGCGATTATTTAAACTTGAGTTTTTTCAGTTATAAATAGTTAATATGTGTTAAGCCCTGCGCAATGCGGGGCTTTTTTTGTGCACGATTTCCTGAATTTTACATGATTAACGCGATTTTTAAAATCCGCGCCTGCATCTCAAAAACACGCGTCATTGCGATTGCTTCGTCGTACCTCCTTATAATGACGTGTTTGCAAGCTTCTGATTATCAATGTTATTTTTTAATATAATCTATGTAATTCTATGTCATTGCGAGCGCAGCGCGGCAATCGCATGCTATACAGAGCGGACCTGTACAGTTCGCGAT
>NZ_JBFUKF010000016.1:0-32073 GCF_056400985.1 Mucilaginibacter sp. P4_G9
CTTTGCGCCAGATCAACAGAAAAAGCTTTACGTGCACTGCCTTTTGTAGGCGATATTAAAACCGATCTGATCCGTAACACTTATCTCATCACTTTTAAAAACGATGTGCCTGTAAATTTCGAGCAGATCAGTAAAAAGGTGCAGGGTTCGGGCTTCTCGGTAAACAGCCTTAAGGCCACCTATAATTTTGATACCACCAAAGTTACCGATAACTACTTCAGCTATGGTGGCGATACCTACAGGTTGCTTAACCCGGCCGATAAATCAATTAGCGGCGCTATTAATTTCACCATTGTTGACCAGGGTTTCGCGCCAAAATCGGTATCAAAAAAATACCTGGGGCAGTTAACAGATACTCCTCCCGCATCGGGCCGTATTTACCACTTAGCTATATAGATTCCGATTATATAAAAGCAAAAAGCTAACGCTTTGATGTCAATCATGTCAGATTGTTAAACTTTATATAAATAAAAAGCGCGATCATTTACATGATCACGCTTGTATTTAGGGCATTAAAAATAGCTGTTAAACTCTGATATAGATCTTATTCTTATCCAGCACCCAACCCACAAACCAGCAGATGAGCATATAGCTGATAGCAAACAACAGCGAACCTATTGCCCCTGGCGCTATTACCTGGTAAAAATTATCGTTTATCCAGCCGTATAAACTGCCGCCTTTTATGGTTACCATGTAGAAGAAGATGACAAGTGTTTCTGATAGCACATATATTGGCAATGGGTTTTTTCCCRTAATGGTGAAAAACTTTGTCCAGTTTCCTTTGTTCCAGTCTTTTATTTCAAGGGCATAAACCAGGAAGGATAGGATCACCAAATCGAGCCCAGTGGTTACAAGCACAAACGGGCTGCTCCACAATTTTTTATTGATCGGGAACACCATGTTCCAGCATAGGGCAAGGAAAATGAACAGGCAGCCCATTAGCAACATTTTCGAGATCACATCGTAACCTTTTCCTTTTTGCTGAATGAATTTACCGGCATAATAACCAACAACCACATTCACAATAGCGGGGATTGTGCTCAAGATTCCTTCCGGCTCAAAAGCAATTTTTTCACCATGGTACATATGGCTATCGCCTATAATAAACTTATCAAGAAAAATACCGGCGTTGCCTGTCATGCTCAGCGGGTTTGATGGATCGCCAAAAACCAGCAGAATTACCCAGTAACCTATTAAAAACAGTACTGATAATATGATAACCGACTGTTTTGAAAGGAAATGGATCATGAGCGACGCAAAACAGTAACACAAAGCTATCCGCTGTAAAACCCCCATTATTCGGGTATGGCTTATTGGCGAAAAGACAATATGCCCGTTATCGAACCTGAAGAAAGGGAACCAGTACATAAGGTAACCTATTAAAAATATCAGCAGCGTACGTTTAAWTATCTTGGTAAGCACGGCCGCGTTACCCATCTCCAGGTAGCGTTTCATAGAAAAGCTCATGGCATTACCAACCGCGAATAAAAATGAAGGGAATACCAGGTCGGTAGGTGTGAAACCATGCCAGGCTGCATGATTAAGTGGTGCAAATGCTTCTGCACCGCTACCGGGTGTATTTACAATGATCATAAAACATATGGTCATCCCTCTAAAAACATCCAGCGATAAAAATCGGGTTGATGATTTGTTCATAAATTGGTTTAAAATAGTTTTACTGGTTTATGCAGGGAAGTAATAAGCGGCAATTTGATAAAAACTGCCGGGATATTCAAATCCCGGCAGTAGTAATTAATTAATGGTAACCGGGGTTTTGCTTAAGCACCGGGGTACCACCTTTTGCGCTTAAATCAATTTCGGCAAGCGGAATAGGATAGTATTCACTTTTCCCTTTCACAAATTTACCGCCTTTAACATCGTTAGTTAAGGTACCCTGGTAAGCTATGTAAGCATTAAGTTCGGTATCGGCAATACCCCATCTTACGAGGTCGAAAAAGCGATGACCTTCCATGGCTAACTCAATTTTCCGCTCAAAATAAATGGCTTTAAGTGCAAAGTCTTTACTGGCGAAAGCGCCTGCCAAATAAGGGCTAACTTTGTAATTGGCCGCGGCTGTATTGGTAAAACCGGCGGTCGGGTTATCGTTATCTTTATAATTATGCACCCACCCGGATGTATTGGCGGCTCTGTTACGTACCATGTTAACATAACTTTCGGCTTTATCAAAATTGCCAAGTTGTGCTTCAGCCTCGGCGGCCATTAGTAATACATCAGCATAACGGATAAGGTTATAATTGATGCCAGAGCCAGGTGCCCATGAAGTATTATCGCCGTTGGTAGTCTGCTCGGCCTGGCCGTATACATTTTTAATAGGCGAGTACGGCCCTCCGTATTGCTGATCCCGTATCCAATCGACGCCCGGGTGTAAACCCCAGTCGAGGTATGGAATACCACGGCGGCCAACTGTCCAATCCAGCCGCGGATCTATTGTGCCGGCATCTGGTGTAAAATCCTGGTTAGCGGCTATATTCAAATCTGTTTTTATTGCATGGCTGTTGTAATCATCAAGGTATGGCAGCCCGGTAAGCGAATTTGTACGGTAATGGTTTGCCAGGTCAACAGAAGGTTGGTAAAAACCGCAGCAACTAAACGGGCTGCTGTTACCGTATGGAAAATTCAGCATATCGCCATTATTGGCATTTGAAGGGCCGTTAGGATCGGTATTGGCTGCTGCCTGCACTGCAAATACCGATTCGGGGCTATTATTTGTAGCCGTCCGGAAGTTATCATTAAAATTGGTATTCAACGCATACTTCTGGCCCGAGGCTGTTACACCCTGTGCTATAACGGCATCAAAAACCACCTTGGCTTCGGCGTATTTATGCTCATATAAATATGTTTTTGCCAAATAAGCGCCCGCAGCCCATTTGTTTGCCCGGCCAACATTAGGTTGTGTATTAGGCAGGTTATCATATGCATATTTAAAATCAGCCTCAATTTTGGGCCATATATCGGTTGTATTTGGCTGATTGAGATCGGTTGTGGTTTCATCAATATATGGCACATTATTAAACATTTTTTTTAGGTCGAAATAATAATGACCACGTAAAAACTTTGCCTGGGCCAATATATTGGTTTTTGCTGCATCTGCAATTGAAGCAACTTTTGCAGTAATTTTAATAGTGTTGTTAGTACGTGAAACACCTTCATAATCGGCCCTCCATTTACTGTCAAAAAAACCGTTACTGGCATCCGGGTTATACTTCATTATAGGCTCAATGGGCTGCTGATCGCCTGCTATACTCCCTTTTGAAGCATCACCTCCGGCAACACCACCATATATCCAGTTATCAGGCGATACCTCCCATGCACTGCCGCCACCTATGGCAGCGTCTCCACCCTGCTGGCCGTCTAAAGCGGCATAGGCACCTACAAGCAATTCGTTGGCACCCGCTTCTGTTTCCAAAAATGTTGGCTCAAGCGCGCCTGTAATAGGTTTATCAAGAAATGTTTTTTTACATGCACCAAGCGACAAAACGCTGAGCAACATAATACTGAAATATCTTTTTGCTTTCATTGTAATACTTTTAATGCTGTTGTTATAATGAAAAATTAACTCCGAATAAAAATGTGCGCGGACTGGCGTAGCTACCTTCGTCGATACCAAAGTCTTTGGTATTGCCGCTCAGTTCCGGATCAACGCCGCTGTAACCTGTCAAAGTAAACAGATTGGTTGCCGATACATAGATCCTTAACTTTTGGATGCCGGCTTTCTTTAAACTACTGATATTAAAGGAATAACCAATCTGCGCGTTGCGCATACGTACATAGGTTCCGTTTTCAACAAAGTATGAGTTAGGTGTTGCTCCGCTACTTGTAGATGCATCCAATTCCTGGATAGGCGCTTTTGCATTTTGATGGGTTGGTGTCCATGAATCATAAAGGGCGGCGTTGCTTTTTGCGGTTCCAAACGATGCATAAAAGTCTCTCCAGTATTTAACGCTGTTCCATAATTTGTTGCCGAATGAGCCATAAAGGAATATGCTGGCATCAAAGTTTTTATAATTTACACCCAGGTTCAACCCTGCAGTAACTTTAGGATTGGGATTGCCTATAAATGTCCGGTCGGCATCCGTTATTATACCATCCCCGTTTACATCTTTATATTTAAAACGCCCAACCTTTGTATCTGATTGATAAACAGCATTTGGATCATTACTTATTTTTTGAGCACCGGCATCGGCGGCATCAATCTGGGCCTGGGTATTCCAAAAGCCGACTACCTGGTATCCGTAAAATTCACCTAATGAGTGGCCAACAGCGCTCCTCGTAATTGGACTATCAAAACGGCTTGTGGCATCGCCCACAAAATAGTCTCTGTCATCAGATACTTTTAATATTTTGTTGTTATAGGTGGTTATTGTACCTGTGGCATTAAAACTCATATCTTTATTTACCGCTATATTGCCTGTTACAGATATATCAAGCCCATCTGTTTTCATTTTACCTACATTTTGAGCAGGCACATTACCGTTACCGGCAGTACCCAACTGCCTGGCAGCATATAAAAGATCCTTGATATCCTTGCGATAATAATCGGCTGTTACGGCTATTTTTCCGTCGAGTATGGTGGCATCAAAACCAAAATTGGAGTTGATATCTTTTTCCCACAAAGCATGGGGGTTGGCAATCTGATCCTGGTAAAAGCCCGGTGATAATTCTGCATTACCATCCAACGGATAATATGACTGGCCAATATTAGTACCAAAGGTGGTATAGGCATCCTTTGACCCCATATTGATCTGGTTACCCATTATACCCCAGCCGCCTCTTACTTTAAGATCGGTAAGCCATTTTACATCCTTCAGAAAACTCTCCTGCGATATACGCCAGCCTGCACTAAATGCGGGGAAATAACCATAACGCTGGTCTACCGGAAATTTTGAAGAGCCATCCCGGCGAATTGTTGCATTAAACAGGTATTTATTGTCGTAAATATAATCGAGGCGGGCAAATTCCGAGAACAGGGAAGTTGAGCTTTTGCTGCTATAATTGTTTTTGTTGTTTGTACCGGTGGAAAGGCTAACGTAATCGGGATCAAAATTATAAAAGCCCTGTATGCTGCCTCCAAGGCTTTTATCATAAGTTTCAACCGATTCGGTACCTACCACAATATTAAGACTGTGCTTGCCAAAGGCTTTTAGATAAGTAAGGGTATTGGTCCAGTTATAATTATAACTATTGGCCGAATTTTCATTATAGACGTTTATTTGAGAATTTTCAACATTTTCATAAGTTGGATATGTAAATGCATGATCATTACTATTAACAATATCGCCGCCAAAACTGGTACGCAGGGTTAGGCCCTTAAAAATATCCGCTTCGGCAAACACGTTACCCAGCAGGCGATAAGCTGTAGAACCGTTTACCTTTGTGCGTTGCTGTATGGCTACGGGGTTATTGGAATCACCTAAGCCTGTACCATAACTGCCTGCATAGTTACCCATTATATCATAAACAGGTATAATTGGTTGCTCCCTTAAGCCCATGGCAATAACACCATCCGGATTATTGGCACTTATCTGCGCATGATTGGCGGCAGCTACCTGGGGCGTTTTTGTGATAGAATAAGCCAGGTTTTCGCCTACCCTGATATGTTTGGTTATATTAAAGTTTGTGTTTGAGCGCAATGTATATCTTTTAAGATAGGTATCTATCAATGTACCTTGCTGATTGAAATAATTAAGCGAAAACAGGTAGTTTGCCTGTTCGGTACTGCCGCTTAATGTTAAGTTGTGGCTGCTTATGGGCGCGGCTTTAAATAACTCGTGGTACCAGTCGGTACCGGCCTTATTTGCCCTTGTTATCCTGTAAAAAGAATTATAATCGTCGGGCGTTGTATAGTTAGGATTAACATAGTATAATGAAGGATTTACCGAAGGATCGCCTTCTTTGGCCCCTGCAGGTGTTATATAGTCGGGCAGTGTAAAGGTTGAGCCTTTGCCCGAAGGATTATACAGCGGGTCCTGAAAATCGGTAATGCCTGAGTTTTTTTCGGCTGTTAGCTGCAGGTTGGCCATTTGCTGCGGATTTAGTGTATTCCAAACGTTGCCGCCCTTGGGTACCTGTGAGCCATAATAAGCATCGTACTGGATACTCACTTTGCCCTTGCCTCTTTTGGTAGTAATGATGATAACCCCGTTTGCTGCCCTGGCGCCATATATAGAAGCCGAACTTGCGTCCTTTAACACCTGTAACGATTCAACATCATTTGGGTTAATAGTACTTACATCATAGGTTTCCATACCATCAACCACATATAATGGTGTATTATCCCCAAATGTATTAAACCCCCTGATGTGTACCTGTGGCTCCTCGCCTGGCTGRCCCGAGCCTGTTACCGTAACGCCCGATGCCTGGCCTTGCAACTGGCTGTTTACTGATGATGAAGCCTGTTTGTTTAGGTCCTTAACATTTACAACGGCTACGGCGCCGGTAAGGTCCTTTTTCTTTTGAGTGGTATAACCCACCACAACCACCTCGTTAAGGGCTTTTGATTCTTCGGTAAGCTTTACATTAATAACCGTTTGCCCGTTAACAGCAACTTCCTTTGATGTAAAACCCAAAAAGTTGTATATCAGTGTGCCGGTACCATCGGGCAGTGTTATAGTATATTTACCATCAATATTGGTTATGGTACCTAATGTGCTTCCCTTTAGCTTTACGCTTACGCCGGGCAAGGGTAAACCACCGGCATCGGTAACAACACCTGTTACTGTTACAGTAGCAATGATCTTTCCATCTACAGGTTTAATAATAATGATATCATCAACTACCTGGAATGTAAGTTGTTGATTTTTAAGCACATTTTTCATAACCGTTTCAATACTGGCGTCCTGTAGTTCAACGTTGATCTTTTTATCTACGTTAACCTGGTCCAGCCTGTAAAAAACCGTGTACTTGCTGCTTTTCTCAATCTGTTTAAACATCTGTTTAACAGATATATTATTCACATTAAAGTTGTAAACGTTTTGCGAGTAAGCGGCAGCGTGTATTTGCATTATTCCCGTTAAGAGTAAGACAGTTACAAGCTTCATAATTTTAATCGTTTTTTGCCATGCATGCACAGCCCCTACAGGTTTTCTGTCAAAATTTATCATAAATTTGTTTGTTAATCAGTTAATACGATGCTTCCCCAAGCGTAGGGTATTAGCTATTGATTTTATAGAACCCGGGTGTTAGCGCACTTCGGGTTTTTTATTTTGAAAGAGAGCGTTAGTTTTTTATCATAGTTGATTTTTTGTTTTTAAAGGTTAACAGATTAGTTTTTATTGTTTTTTGTAATATTTACAGTGTTACCTGTTATGGAATAATTGATAGCTGTATTGCCCTTAATCAGTTCCAAAACCCTTTCAATACTGGCAATGCTTTTAAAGCTGCCAGAGTAGCGGATATTTTGCAGCCCGGTATCGTCCATAACTATTTTTACATTGTACCTGCGCTCCAGCACTCTGGAGATCTCATCAAGCGTATTACCGTCAAACACCAGCAGGTCATCTTTCCAGCCGTCGTAACGGTTCATCTTTGCGGAATCTACCTGTAGCACCTGGATCTCATTCAGGTTTTTAAGATCATCATCATCCTGCTTCACCGCATATTTTTCTGATTTTGGATAATAGATCCTGAGCACCTGTTGTGGCTTAACATATATGCGGTTCATTTCCCGGGCGTTATTATCCACATTGCCCTCAACTGCTACCTCGCCTTTTACAACTGTTGTTTCAAAAAACGAATCGTTAGGATAAGCTTTCAGGTTAAACTTTGTGCCGATATCCCTGATAGTGTAATTTTTAGTGTTCACCAAAAATGGGATAGTCTTTTTTCCGGGCGCGATCTCAAAAAAAGCTTCCCCTTCCAGGTAAACTGTACGGTTGGTTTTATTAAAATCGGTATTGTAATTGAGTTTGCTGCCTGCATTTAGCCAAACCAACGTTCCATCACTTAATACTATCTTTTTTATGCCCCCGTTTTGAACCGATACCTGCCTTGCGCTTTGTACATTTTGCGAATAATGATTTACCAGGAGTACCGTAAGTACACCAAACATGGCTATAACTGCGGCAACCCTGCCCCATACAGCAAGCGTACTGTACTTTGCCTCGCGCGGAATTGTTGCCGAAGAAAATTTATCAAAGGCTTTTTCATCGTTAATAACTTCCGGCTGCAGGTACAGCATATTTTGCCAGGTTTCGTACAGTTGGGCAAAATACTGTTCGTTCTCCGGGTGCGCACTTACCCATTCCCTTACCTGCTCCACCTCTTTTTCATCAGCTTCGCGGGTTATATACTTTACCAGTAAAAGTTTTATTTTTTCGTTGTCCATTCTTATTATAGTAGTAAGACAATTAAAAAGCGCCATACCCTCAAACGGGATGAAAATATTTTTCATTTAATTTGGATATGCCCTAAAAACCTAACTACTAATTGCGCGGAGCATCTCTGTCACAAAATATTTGCAGATTAGTTTATCATTATTTCCATATTAAATTTGAAGCATTCGAATATTTATTCCTAACTTGTTAAAGTTTTTTAAAAAGTAATTCATTTTTACTGATTATATGCATAGATGATTACCCAAACCAACAACACCTTAATTACAAAACTTACACAGGGTGACGCCCGGGCTTTTGAAGTTTTATTTAAACTTCACTATACCCGCCTTTCACTTTTTGCCAATCGTTTTGTGAATGACCTGTCAGTTGCCGAGGAGATAGTCGCTGATGTATTTACCGATTTGTGGGAGAAAGGGCACGAGGTTACTTTTTCAACATCGGTAAGCTCGTACCTATATAAGATGGTGCAAAACCGCAGTCTTAATTATTTAAAGCATCAAAAGATAGAGAATCTTTATGTTAGCTATCTGGAAAAAAATAACCTGTTTGATGAAGTGCGCAACACTGTTGAAAATGGATACGAGGAAAAGGAGCTTGTTTGCCAGATAAAAGCCGCAATTAATACCCTCCCCGAAAAATGCCGTGAAATTTTTGTGCTGAGCCGCTTTAGCGACATGAAGTATAAAGAAATTGCCAACCAGCTTAACATCTCGCCTAAAACTGTAGAGCGGCAGGTAAGCATCGCCTTAGAAAAGTTGAGGCAGACGCTAAAGCATGTGAGTTATTTGTTTTTGTTTTAGTAATGATAACGGCATTGATGTATATGAATCGAGTTATTTTCGATCTTATATACCAAACGATGTTCCAGGTTTATCCTGCGGGACCACAATCCTGCTAAATTATGTTTTAAAGGCTCTGGCTTGCCCGAACCTTCAAATGGGGTTCTTTCTATTTCTTTTACCAAAGAGTTTATCTTTCTTAGGATAGATTTATCTGTGGCCTGCCAGTATAAATAATCATCCCATGCCTGATCGGTGAAAATTATTCTCACTCGTCAATAAGTTTTCTTTCTGTGCCGAGACCGTTGTCAAAATCCTCGATACTTTTCATAAGCCGGGCGGCATTATTAGGGCTTTTAAGTAGATAGAAAGTTTCTTCCATGCTCTCATAATCAGCTTTGGAAATAACCACAACATCTTCTGCATTGGTGCTTGTAACTACCAAAGGTTTATGATCATTACGCACTTTATCCAAAAAAAACTTTAGCTGCTGCCTGAAGGTTGTATATGTGGTGACTTCCATCTGCTTAATTTTACATAAAGATATAAAACAAAAACCACATGTACAACAAGTTGTACATGTGGTTTTTTTAAGACATTTTTTATTTAATCCCCATTTCCTTTTTCAAAAACTGCCCGGTAAAACTATCTTTAACTTTGCACAAACCTTCAGGTGTCCCGCTAAAAAGTATCTTACCGCCTCCCGAACCACCTTCGGGACCAAGATCTATCACGTGGTCAACAACCTTAATTACATCAAGGTTATGCTCTATTACCAATACCGTATTGCCTTTATCAACCAATTGGTAAAGAACACCCAATAATACATTGATATCTTCAAAATGCAAGCCTGTTGTAGGCTCATCCAATATGTAAAAGGTGTTGCCTGTATCTTTTTTTGATAGCTCGGTTGCCAGTTTAACACGCTGTGCTTCACCACCCGATAAGGTAGTTGATGCCTGGCCAAGGGTAATATAGCCCAAACCAACATCAAACAAGGTTTTTATTTTACGGTAAATGGCCGGGATGTGCTCAAAAAATGGTGTGGCATCTTCAATGCTCATATCCAGCACATCGCTGATGGATTTACCCCGGTAGCGCACTTCCAGTGTTTCGCGGTTGTACCTGCGGCCTCCGCACTCTTCGCAAGGCACCTGCACGTCGGGTAAAAAGTTCATTTCAATAACCTTCATTCCTGCACCCTGGCAGGTTTCGCACCTGCCCCCTTTTACGTTGAACGAGAAACGGCCGGGCTTATATCCCCTGATCCTTGACTCGGGCAAGGCCACGTACAGGTTACGGATATCTGAAAATACCCCGGTATAAGTAGCAGGGTTTGACCGCGGCGTGCGGCCGATTGGTGTCTGGTCTATCTCTATCACCTTATCAATATTCTCCAGGCCTTCAATTTTTTCATAAGGCAACGGGTGCTTTTTAGCTCTGAAAAAATGATGGTTCAATATTGGGTATAAGGTTTCAGTAATCAGGCTTGATTTACCGCTACCCGATACGCCTGTAACCCCTATTAGTTTACCTAAGGGAAAATCAACCGATACCTTTTTTAAATTATGGCCGGTAGCTTTTTTTAGACTTAATGTTTTGCCATTGCCTTCTCGCCTTTTTTCGGGTACTGCTATAGAACGCTCACCATTAATATAGGATGTGGTAAGCGTATGCTCTTTCATTAGTTGCGCGGGTGTTCCCTGGGCAACTATCTGCCCGCCGTGTACACCGGCTGCCGGGCCCATATCAATTACATGGTCGGCTTCCAGTATCATATCCTTATCGTGCTCAACTACCAAAACGGTATTACCAAGGTCGCGCAGGTTTTTGAGGGCGTTTATTAAGCGCTCGTTATCACGCTGGTGCAGGCCAATGCTTGGCTCATCTAAAATGTACATCACGTTCATCAGCTGCGAGCCAATTTGCGTGGCCAGCCTGATGCGTTGCGCCTCGCCGCCCGACAGGGTTTTGGCAGTACGATCCAGCGTTAAATAACTCAGCCCTACATCCAAGAGGAACACAATACGTGCGCGAATCTCTTTCAGAATTTCTTTGGCAATAACATTCTGGCGCTCGGTAAGCCTGTCTTCCAGGCCATTAAACCATTCCTGCAGGTGATTGATATCCATACAGGCCAGCTCGAATATATTTTTATTATCTACCTTAAAATGTAACGATTCTTTCTTCAGCCTTGCACCATCACAAACCGGGCAGGTTTTTAGTACACGATAGTTTTCCATATCGTCCATCCCTTCATCATTACGGCGTTCCTGCTGCTCTTCCAGCATACGCACAATGCCATCAAAAGTGATGGAGTAGCTTTGTACGTTCCACTTATTGTATTCAACAGAAACGTTGATGGTATCGGGCGCTCCGTTCAGGATAATATCCAGATGATCTCTGCTCAGCTTTTCTATAGGAGTAGTTAATGAAAACTCATATTTTTTTGCCAACGCTTTCAATACCTGGAAGATCCATGTTTCACGATACTCGCCAATTGGCGCAAGGCCGCCGTTCATGATGGTCAATTTTGGATTTGGAATAACCGAAGCTTCATCAACCTCAAATATATACCCAAGGCCATTACACTTTTCGCAGGCTCCATAAGGCGAGTTGAACGAAAATGTATTGGGCTGCGGCTCGTCATAAGAGATCCCCGAAACCGGATCCATCAAATACTTACTGTAATAGGCTACATTATTATCCTTATCGCCAACACGAATGATGCCTTTAGCTATCTTGAGCGCTGTTTGCACCGAGGTGTATAAACGCTTGCTGTCTTTTTCGGATACCACCAACCGGTCAACCACAATATCAATATCATGAATCTTGTACCTATCCACCTGCATTTTGGGTTCCACATCAGCCATTGCACCATCAATCCAAACCTTAAGGTAACCCTGCTTACGTATCGATTCAAATAGCTCGCGATAATGACCTTTACGGGCCTTTACCACCGGCGCCAGGATATTAACCGGCTGCCCATCGAATTTTTCGGAAATGGTTTTCAGGATCTGATCTTCAGACATCCGCTCCATTTTCTCGCCTGTAGTATAGGAATAAGCATCCCCGGTACGGGCAAAAAGCAAGCGCATAAAATCGTAGATCTCGGTAATGGTACCCACCGTAGACCGTGGATTTTTACTGGTTGTTTTTTGCTCAATAGCAATAACCGGACTAAGGCCCGATACCTTGTCCACATCTGGCCGTTCCATACCCCCCATGAACTGGCGCGAGTAGGCCGAAAATGTTTCCATATAACGGCGCTGCCCCTCGGCATAAATGGTATCAAATGCCAGTGATGATTTCCCGCTGCCACTTAAACCGGTAATTACCACCAGCTGGTTGCGCGGAAAAGAAACATCAATATTTTTTAAATTATGTACCCTGGCTCCATAAACTTCAACTTCGCTTTGCTCGCCCAGGTCTAATGGTTTTTCGTTCATATGTGTTTTTAAAAACAATACCGTTTGGCCAACCTAAGCCGCCATATTTCTATACTAATATTTTTCGCAAATATACGTAAAAAGCTGATGCTTATAAGGCACACACCTGGCAGTTAAGTTATTTGACGTAAAAATAACAGCCCTACCATAACACTTCTTTTTAAGCTGATACAGTCATCTAAATCCTTATAACAACTTTTTAATCATAAAAAAGACCGACCTTCCAGCTGGGAAGATCGGTCTTAAAGTGCTCCGTATGTAATCTTTAACTAATTATGACATTTACCGTCAATATTAATTAAATGCCAGCAGTTGCGTTGGCTGGGTAATATTAATGTAGTTTTTATACCCGAACTTTTTAGGCTGCTCAATAATTGCTTTCATGGCAATAAGCTTGTAAACATATGAACCGGTTTCGCGGTTCAGGCTCATGCGGAAATAATTATCTTCGTTTTGCTTATTAATGGCTTTAGCTAATTTAATAGATCCATTGTTATAAGCAGCGGCAGCCAGCGTCCAGCTGTTAAATTCACCGTATAGTTCCTTGATATACTTGCAGGCCGCGATGGTTGATTTACGAACGTTTTGCCGTTCATCAACCCCATGACCCACCTTTAGCCCGTAGGTACGCGCGGTACCGGCCATAAATTGCCATAAACCCGATGCCCCTTTTGGAGAAGTGCCCGATTTAAGGCCCGACTCGACAAGCGGGATGTATTTAAAATCATCAGGGATCCCATAAAACTTCAATATAGGCTCAATAATAGGGAACAGTACTTCGGCCTTACGGTGTAGCAAGGTTGATTGTACGTTCTTAAAAGCATGTTGTCTGAGCGATTTGTTGAGTTTAAATGTAACCCTGGCATCATTAACAGGTAAAGCTTCGTCTGCAAAATTATAAGCAGCAGCGGTGCTTTTAATAAAAATAAATTCCGAGGTTCGATGGCTTAATTTGGCTGGTTTTGCAACCGTTTCAGTAATAGTTGTACTGAAAATATTAAGCTTGGAAATGAGAACCAGCACCAGCGTTACGGAGCACGTAAGTAAGTGTTTTTTAATCATTTCTTTTTTTATCATTAACTATACATTAGGTAAAATGTGCTGCAAAGGTAGGTCATACAAATCACATAATCAAATACTTAGCTTTTTACTAACTTTTTTAGCGCTGGTTTTCGGTTCAAAAACACGGTTTAAAACAGTTTAAACCGTGTTTTTGAACCGCATTATTTTTTTGATTTTTTTGATTGCTTTTTGCCAAAAAACCGTAACTTTGACCCTCACGCTGCGAAAGCGCTAAACAAAAAAATATGGTATTTAAGAGACCAACAGGTAGTCGCGACGACAAGCCGGGAAAATCAACAGGCAGAAGCTCAAGAGGCGATGATAAGCCTAAAAGACCGGCAACCGCAAAAGGCAAAGCCTCTCCGGACGGGGAGAAAAAGAAACTATCCAGACCGGATAAATCATTCCAAAGCAACAGATTTAGTGACGATAAGCCCAAAAGCAATTTTAGGGACAGCGCGTCATCAGGCGATAAAAAATCATCTACAAGATCAAGACCATATTCTGGTCGTCCAACATCCGGCGATAGCGAAAAACCAAAAAGCAATTTCAGAGACGGAGCTTCGTCTGGCGATAAAAAAAGCTTTTCGCCACGCGCCAAGCCATATTCTGGCAGGCCAACCTCCGGTGACAGCGACAGGCCGCAAAGAAGCTTTGGTGCAGGTTCAGGTGGCGGTGAAAGAAAACCCTATTCAGGTCGGCCGTCATCCGGCGAAGGCGAAGAAAGGCCTAAAAGAAACTTTGGCGGCAGTTCTGCCGGCGAAAAGAAACCATACTCTTCTCCACGCACACGTTCATCTAATGCAGATTTTGGCGACAAGCCCAAAAGAAGCTTCGGTGCCGATAAAGGTGGCGAACGTAAATTTGGTGCGGGTACAGAAAGATCAACAGACAGAAAATTTGGCGACAGGCCAGCCGAAGGCGGATTTAAAAAACGCGAAGGCAGCTTCTCAAAAGATAAACCGGCTTACAATGCCGACCGGCCGCAACGTAAGCCGGTATATGATAAAATAACCAAAGACCTTGACGCACCGGCCAAAACCATGCGCGGCCGTAAAAAGCCGGCCGAAAGCAAAACCAAGGACGATGGACTTATCCGCCTTAACCGTTATATTTCAAACGCAGGTATTTGCTCGCGCCGTAAGGCCGATGAGTTGATTATTGCCGGTGTGGTATCTGTAAACGGTGTAGTGGTTGATGAGCTGGGTGCTAAAATTGATCCGGCAAGAGATGAGATCAAATACAATGGCGAAACCCTGCGCCGCGAAAAAATGGTTTACGTATTATTAAATAAACCAAAGGATTATATAACTACTACAGAAGATCCGCAGGAACGCCGCACAGTTATGCACCTGGTTGAAAAAGCAACCAAAGAGCGCATTTACCCTATTGGCCGTTTAGACAGGAACACTACTGGCTTACTGTTAATGACCAATGATGGCGAGCTGGCCGATAAACTATCGCACCCACGCAGCAACATCAGCAAACTATACCAGGTTGAGCTGAGCAAAAGTTTATCACAGGGCGATCTGAATAAAATTCAATTTGGTATTGAGCTGGAAGATGGTTTAATAAAACCAGATTCGGTATCATATGTTGCAGGCGCTTCAAAAAGAGAAGTAGGTATCCAGATCCATAGCGGTAAAAACCGCGTGGTGCGCCGCATATTTGAAAGCCTGGGTTACGAGGTTGTAAAATTGGATAGGGTGGTTTATGCCAACCTCACCAAGAAAGATCTTCCACGAGGGCGCTATCGCCACCTGGAAGAAAGCGAGATCATCCAGTTAAAACACCTGATAAAATAAAAAAATGCCTCGTTAAACAACGAGGCATTTTTTTTGTCTATTTTATTAACTTGCATCCCTTAATCAATTCATACCAACATGAAAAAAGCCCTTTTGATCATAGCGATGCTATCGCCTTTGCTTAATTACGCCCAGGATAAAAAACTCGTCCCCAAAATGTTCAATCTTGTTGTGGGTACTTATACCACAGGTTCAAGTAAAGGCATTTTGGTTTACCGTTTTTATACGCAAAGCGGCAAGCTGGCTTATTTAAGCCAGGTAGATGGTGTAGATAATCCATCTTACTTAGCAGTAAGTAAAAACAATAAATTTATTTACGCCGTAAATGAGTCGACCAAAGGTGAGGTGAGCTCATTTTCATTTGATGCTAAAACCGGCAGAATGGAATTTATCAACAAGCAATCGTCATTAGGCGCCAACCCATGTTATATTGCTGTTGATAAGGCGCAAAAAAATGCATTTGTTGCCAACTATTCCAGCGGCCAGGTTGCTGTACTGCCCATTAATAAGGACGGTTCATTAGCTAATGGCATTGAAACTGTGCGTAATGAAGGCCAGGGACCAAACAAGGAACGCCAGGAAGCCCCGCACGCGCATATGAGCATATTATCGCCCGATGAAAAGTACCTGTTTTATAATGACCTGGGCACCGACAAGATAAATATTTACCGTTTCCGTTCAGGTAAAAGCTCACCCTTAACAGGTGCCAATCCCTCGTTTGTAAGCGTTACACCTGGCAGTGGCCCACGCCACCTGGAATACTCGCTTGATAAAAAACATGTTTACCTGCTAACAGAAATGGCTTCAAATATTATTGTGTTTGATTACGATAATGGCAAGTTCAAACAAAAACAAGCAATAACCCTATTGCCTGATGGCTTTACAGGCAAAACAGGGGCTKCAGCCATCCATATATCGCCCGACGGCCGTTTTCTTTATGCCTCAAACCGTTTAGAAACCAACGAGATCGTCTGTTACGCCGTAAACCAGGAAACAGGCGAGCTTACTTTTGTATCGCGCCAGTCAACCTTTGGTAAAAACCCGCGCGATTTCGCTATCGATCCAACAGGTAATTATTTGGTAGTAGCCAACCAGGGCAGCGATAGYATGTTTGTATTTAAAATAGACCAAACTACCGGTAAACTACGACAAACAGGCATCAAAATAGACGTTGGGAACCCGGTATGCCTGAAATTCACGCCAGCTGAATAAGCTTAAAGCCTAAGGCTGAAGGCCAAAAGCTAATAAAGTAAAAAGCTCGAAGCTAAAGGGAAATTCCTTTTTTGCTTTGAGCTTTTTGCTTTAAGCCTTAAGCTTAATTAGCTTTAGTAAACGAATAAATAATATATCCCGTTCCGCCACCAACGGTAACCGGGGATTTAAGTGTCATGGCCGAGCCATTGTTACTTACAATATCCAAACGATAGCCTTCTGCTACATTCTTGGCTTTATCTCCTTCAAATATCTTTTTGAACTGGAATTGCGTGCCGGTTGGTCCTCCGTTAAAAACCGACCAAAATATGGTTTGGGAAGTACCATTTGCAAGGGTATAGATACCATTACCACTATTGGTTAGTTTCCAGGTACTACCAACAAATGCCTCTGGGGCGGCCTGGTCAAACACGTTTTGAACAGCATTTTGAACCAACCCATCGTAACTTACATTGTTAAGTGTCCAGGTGCCCACAAATTTACCGCGGGATACATTGGTTGTAGTTACATTTTTTGTAGATGRACAGGCAGAGAGTACAAAAATAAGGGATAGGATAGCTATCGGGGATTTAAGAAAATTTTTCATGACAGTGTTTTATTTAAATGCATATAAGCATAAATCCTGCCAAAAGCTCAACTTAACTCAATACTTTTTGATTTAAATGTCTTTTGAATCTCCAGTAAACGTTCGGTAATTGAAGCGCTCACCTCATCAGCCTCTTTTACTTTCTTCAGGCTTTTAGCAAAGCAACGATCTGTATCTGTTGAAAGCAACTTGTGTTTAATTTGAGCTATTAATTCCATTAGGTATTCGATATGGCCCTATTTACGGATAAATAGCATAAAGGTTACATAAAATTAATCACTGTTTAATATTTTTCTCATTGATTAAAAAATCAATCAATTGTTCCATGGCCTTAGCCCGATGACTGATCTTATTTTTTTCATCCATGCTCATTTCTGCAAAAGTGATATTGTATCCATCTGGCTCAAATATTGGGTCGTATCCAAAACCATCTGTGCCGCTGGGCGCAGTGCGAATAGTGCCTTCCACGGTACCATCAAAAAAATGCTCTTCCCCAATCCATATCAATGATATTACTGTACGGAAACGGGCCTTGCGATTGGTTTCGTCTTGTAAATTATCCAATACCTTTTTAATATTGGCCGCATGGTTACCATGCTCACCTGCATAACGTGCCGAATAAACTCCCGGATCACCATTAAGTGCATCTATCTCCAGGCCGCTGTCGTCTCCAAAGCAATTAAGATTATATTTTTGATATATGTACCTGCTTTTTATTGAAGCGTTCTGTTTAAAAGAGGTACCGGTTTCTTCAATATCATCATAACAGCCGATATCATTAAGGGTTAGCAGTTTGATTTTTTTCTGAAGCTTGTTCTCAACCTCCTCAAGTTTATGGCGATTATTTGTTGCGAAAACTAATTGATGCATTTTTTTAGACTTATTGATAAAGGATAAAAGACAAAGGACTTTCGGACAAAGGAAGTTGATTTGACAGCTTGAAAATGAAACCCAGATTTCTTGTGCAAACTCCATTTTCAAATTTTCAAATTCCTTGATTTTCAAATTAAAGTGTTTTCATCTGCTCCCAGAAGGCTTTTTTATTATCAACACTGTCCATCATCTCGCCAAAGCTAAAGCTATATAGCCCTGTAAAGCCCTCGAAGGCTTTAGGAGTATTTAACACCAGCTCCGGGATTCCTTGGGGCAATGCACTTTTACCTAATATCAACAGCTTCGCGGGTTTAAAAAACTTCAACAATCCATCATAATGGGTATTACCCTGCTTAGCCAGGTTAACTATGGCCAAATCATCTACATTTAATTCTTTACGCTTAATAATATTGGTTAAGGCGTTTAAATGCGCATCATCAATAAATTCCAGGTTTGGATAATGTACCAACACCAAAAAGTTCTTTAAATTTTTACCCAGATAATTAAAGCTCAGCAACTGCGTTTTTACTTCGGGTTGTGATGCTGTAATTACGGGTTCTGGCTGTTTAACTATTGGTACAGCTTCATCAGCTACTGGTGTGGCCGTTGCCATGTTATTATATAGTGGCTTATCGGCATTCAGCAGATAAAGCTCATCCTGCAAAACAAAGCGTAGGGCAACCGGGTTTTCAACTTTCACTTTAACAAATTTTAACCAAAAGTAGTTAAACGGTTTCAAGCATTATAACCATATTAGCACAATTATAGCCGACTGTGTTTATTGAAATTAATTGTACAGCTATAATTAATAAATTTTACCGAAATTTGAAGTTTTAACGGATACGTTATTTCCGTTTTATTTAGTACAGAAGCATTACATGAGAAAGTTAGGGTTATTAGTTTTAAGTTTTATATCCATCATATCAGTTACCAGGGCACAGGTAAAAGCCGATTCGGCTGCTGCGGCCAAAGCCGATACAATTACTGCAAGAACGCCAGGCAAAACACTGGATAAAATTGCCGCCGTTGTTGGTAACAGCCCCATACTACTATCTGACATTGAACAACAATACGCCCAGTATCTTGTACAGGGCATGCAGCCAAACCCGGATATGAAATGCCGGATTCTGCAATCATTGCTAACTCAAAAATTACTGGCTCAGCAGGCAATTATTGATAGTATCGACGTAAAAGACGATGATATTGATGCCAGTGTTGACCGCCGCATGCGCGAAATGATGCAACGCGCCGGAGGCCAGGACAAACTGGAAGGCTTTTTAGGCCGCTCAATTATCCAATACAAGGATGAAATACGGCCCGACATGAAAGAGCAAATGATTGCCCAAAAAATGCAGGCTAAAATAACCGAAAAGCTAAATGTGACCCCGCAGGATGTAAAAGATTATTTTAATACCATTCCGAAAGACAGCTTGCCATCCTTTAACAAAGAGGTAGAAATTGGTGAGATAGTTTTTCAGCCTAAATTGAGTAAGGAAGAGAAGGAATTATATAAGGAAAAAGCCGAAGAATTGCTGGCAAGGGTAAAAAAAGGGGAAGACTTTGGGACCCTGGCAAGGCTTTACTCACAGGATCCGGCATCGGCGGTTGAGGGCGGCGATCTGGGTTTTGCAGATCGTACCACATTTGTAAAAGAATTTACAGCAAATGCTTTTAAACTTAAAGCCGGGCAAATATCGCCGGTATTTGAAACCGATTTCGGTTTTCACTTTTTACAGGTTATTGAACGCCGCGGCGAGCAGGTACACGTAAGGCATATATTAATTACACCTGCCATAACCCAGGCCAGTTTGGATAGGGCTAAAACAAAAGCAGATAGTATTTATACCCTGATGCAGGCAAACAAAAAAACAATTGACTTTTCATCAGCAGCCGCTTATTACTCAGACGATAAGGAAACCAAATTTAACGGCGGCATGATGCTGAATGCCGAAAACGTACAAACCCGATCAACCTTTATACCTACCGATAAACTTGACCCTAAAGTTGCGCTTATTGTTGATACCATGAAGGTGAGCAGCATTTCAAAACCCGATTTGTTTACCGGCGCCGATGGTAAAAAGAGCTACAAAATTTTGTACTTAAAATCGGCTACCGATGCCCACAAAGCAAACCTGGCACAGGATTTTCCTAAACTGAAGGAGTTTGCTTTTGAAGACAAAAACACCAAAACCGTAAATAAGTGGTTTGATAAACGCCGCAAGGAAACTTTTATCAAAATTGACAAAGAATACCAAACCTGCGATATCCTGAAAAAATGGATAGCCGCTCCAACCGCAACCGCTCAAGCTAAATAACAACCAATTTATGCCACACCGCTCTGATGTTGAAGCTGCCGATGCTTTAAAACTGGCTTACCAGCAAATACGATCTGAAATAGGGAAAGTTATCATTGGGCAGGATGAGGTGGTAAAATTTGTGCTGATATCTATCTTCAGCAATGGGCATTGCTTACTGGTAGGCGTACCGGGCCTTGCCAAAACCCTGCTGGTGCAAACCGTATCGCAGGTGCTCGACCTTGATTTTAAACGCATCCAGTTTACTCCCGACCTGATGCCATCAGACATCATCGGCTCGGAAATATTAGGCGAAGACCGTAATTTTAAATTTATACCCGGCCCTGTTTTCAGCAATATCATCCTTGCCGATGAAATAAACCGCACCCCGCCAAAAACCCAGGCTGCCTTACTGGAAGCCATGCAGGAAAAAGCGGTTACCGCCGCCGGGGTTACGCACAAGCTTGCCAAACCATTTTTTGTATTAGCCACGCAAAACCCCATTGAGCAGGAAGGCACTTATCCCCTGCCCGAGGCCCAGCTGGATAGGTTTATGTTCAACGTAGCATTAGATTACCCATCGTTTAAAGAGGAGCTACAGGTTGTTAAAAACACCACAAGCACTTTAAAGGTAGATGTTAAAAAGATATTGAATGCCGAGCAGATCACTTACTTTCAGCAATTGGTGCGCAACATCCCGGTTACCGATCATGTGATGGAATATGCCGTAAAGCTGGTGTCAAAAACCCGCCCCAACACCGCGTTTGCCGCGCCACAGATAAACCGATTACTTACCTGGGGTGCTGGTCCGCGGGCATCACAGTTTTTGGTTTTGGGGGCCAAGTGCCATGCTGTTATCAACGGAAAATACTCACCCGATATTGAAGATGTGCAGGCTGTTGCCAAACCTATTTTAACCCACCGTATTGTACGCAGCTACCACGCCGAGGCGGAAGGACTTTCGGCAGCTGATATTATTGAAGGGTTGTTTTAGGGGGGCGATCTCAAAGTACTCATCAAATCTATTTTTGTGTGTTTTTTCTTCGTGTTAAAAAAATGGGACATCAGGAGTTCGGTTCTCGTCGGGACCACTGAAAGTTCGGTACTACCGAAAAGTACTGAAGAAAATTAAAAAATTATTTTAGGCCCGTTGCGATAGTGACGGTCCTAAAATTTATCATTGATTCACTACACTTTCAAAAGCTATCCGAAACCAGTATCGGGCAATTATCGTCCGGATCTCCCGGCTGACAGCAATTCACGCAAGTAGTCACCATAGTGACCATCGAGGTACGTAACTCCAGCAATTCCGCTATCTTCTGTTCGATCTGTTTGACCTTCTCGTTTACCTTTTCAGCCACATTGGTGCATGACGCAGCATTGTTATCAATCAACTCCAGATATTCTACAGCCTCGTTCAACGTAAAGCCGAAACCTTTAAGCTTTTTGATCACCAGCAGCTTTTGCAGGATAGTCTCCGAATATTCTTTGTAATTATTATTCCGCCTCTCTTTACGGTCAATGCGGATCAATCCCTGCTTTTCATAAAAGCGGATGGTATCCCTGCTAAAGCCTGTTTTGGCAACTAATTCCCCTATCAGCATCTTTCTGAATTTACCCCTTGACAGTGGACTATACTCCACGGTTTATATTTGTAAAGGTAAATCAAAAAAACATGAATAAAACTTGCCTGATATTGTTGTGCTGCCTGTTCGCTTGCTGCGGCAGTTTCGCGCAAACCGCTCCTAAAAAGACACCTGCCGTTATGGATAAAAAACCGATGACCTGTAAGCTCACTTCGCCGGAGCTGCAAAAAAGAAAAGCCACTGTTATTGCCGCGATCAGGAAACTGATCAAAGAGAAAAAAGAACTGACCAATGGCTATGCTTATCGTTTTGTAGGAACCGACCACAATGTTGACCTGTTGACCGATTTTATAAAGACCGAGCGCCAGTGCTGTGATTTCTTTAACTTTAGCATCGACGTTAACAATGACGAAACAACCTGGCTGAAAATTACCGGTACCAAAGGCGTCAAAGGCTTTATCACATCTGAACTGGAACTATGAATCTATTAAAATCACTATCCATCTTTATACTTGCCGGTCTTTTTGAGATAGGCGGCGGCTACCTTGTCTGGCAATGGTTAAAAGAAGGCAAGCCCATGTGGTGGGGTTTAGCCGGTGGTTTGATCTTAGCTTTATATGGTGTGGTGGCTACCTGGCAAACCGCCAACTTCGGCCGCGTATATGCGGCTTATGGCGGCATCTTTATTATCATGGCACTGATATGGGCCTGGAAGGTAGATGGCTTTAAACCTGACCGCTGGGATGTGATCGGCGCATTGGTTGCCGTTATCGGAGCCTGCATTATTATCTATATGCCAAGAAAGTAGTTATATTTGGATCAATGAAGTTTACCGCCATTTTATTATTGTGCTGCATGGTTTTCGTTTCCACCTTTTCGGGGATGGTTAAGCCTATACAGTTAGCGACTAATAAAACCTGTTGTAAGCGTGTCGCCGGTAAAAAGGTTTGCCACGAGAAGAAAACAAAGAATGATGATGGTTGTACCAAACCGGGTTGTGCTACTTTGTTTACTTGCAGTATTTGCGGTTTCTTGACCGAACAAGCATTAACCTTGCATCCCGGCTATTTGCCGTTTAACCTGAAGACAGTTTCCCTCTATAAGATCGGTAAGCTATCCGCTTATCATAAGGCAGACTGGAAACCACCCAAAACCTGTTAAGTAATATCGAACAACCTAAACAAACATATCCGTTTATTATTTAACATTCAATTTAAAAACAAATGAAAAAGATAACATTAAGCATATTAGCGATCATGATCGCTGCATCAACCGTAATGGCTGCCGATAAAACGCCTGTTAAAAAGGCAAAAGCGAAAGCTGCAACTGCAAAGACTTTGAAGAAAGATCATTGCGTTAAAGGCTCAGCAGAGTGCAAGAAAAAAGGTTGCTAATCACTAAGCATCCAATTGGAAGCCCCTTGTCTTAACGGACAAGGGGCTTTGTTTTAAAATAGTTTGTTGGCGATTTTACTTTAAATAGTTTGAAACACTTCCCGTCACCATATTTAAAATATGCCTTTATTACACCGTCAGGTCAATTAATAGTTGTATATCTTCAATAAAATTATTGGAAATTGGAGCCTTGGAGACCACTAAATGACCCACCTTGGAAACAACATGGGAAGATTATTAAAACCCTTTAGATAAGATCTGAGGGTTTTTTTGTTGGGATAGTTTTTTATCTTTACTTCAGGCTTGAATCCCAATCATCAATAATGTTTTTCAAAAAACCATTCGATTACGAAAAAATGCTTCTGAAATATATAGATGAAGATTTTTCGCTTGTGGCAAAGACGCACCTCATCGTGATGTTTTAAATAAATYTGAGAAACGATATAAAATCAAGTTACCAAAGGATTTTAAGGATTATTCACTTTCGCCATTAGGTGGACTTAGTATTGAAGTTAAAGAGGGTATCTGGCCTCGACCTAAACAGTTAGAAGTTGGTCCATTTTGGCCTTTTCTTTATGGATTGGAAGTTTTTGGATTTGCAGCTGATATACCAGAGTGTTTGGATATTAATATCCAAACAGACGTCTTTACGAACCAAACTAATAACGACTATATTCCATTTATGAAAGTCATTGGAGATGCTGATGTGTATTGCTTTAACAAAAAGGGGATAATTTATAGATGGGATTATGAACTTGACCTCTTTAATAAAGTAGATAAGTCGTTTATTGAATTATTGGAATATGAAACTGCAGAATTGAGAAATCGGAAAGACAAAAAAATATCTGATACTTAACTCCTAAGAAATACTTCAGAATCGTAACTACGATCTTCTAAACCAGCCGCACAATGCAAATCATCCATAAAAGAGTTCGAGTTTTGTAGTCTAAGGACCACTAAATGACCCACCGTATGCCAAGCATGGGGATAAAATGAAAAAGCCTTTAGATGGAAATCTGGAGGCTTTTTTGTTAACTTAGTTATAGGATAAAGAAGAGGTTCAGATTAGATTAATCGAATAATTATACGAAGTTAATACGGCCAACTATATGAGCAATAAGATTAATAACAAGATTGAAACGTATTCAGCACTTGAAGATTTAGTTGATCTTGATCTGGCAGATCATAAATTAAAGGACATAGCTGTGCTTTTTTTAAGTGCAATGAATGATTGGCCTACACCCAACCAATATTTCATCGCTGACTTTGTTAAAGAACTAAAAGGATATTTCGGCTCACCATTATCAATCGAAAAAATTGACGGCAAAAAATTTGATGGACGGAACGCTTGGCAGGTAGAAGCAGGAAGTTCGATAGCCGAAGTCATTGACATGTCGACGAGGTTCTATAACGAAAGTAACTTCGACAATATCTTGAAGAATATTCTTGATTTCTATGAGCAAGAACTTGGCAAAGAAGCCTAATAGCAATTCTTACAATGGCTAATAAAWCAATCGAAATATTTTACAATTATTCCTCTAAACCCGCTGCACAATGCAAGTCATCTATAAAAGAGTTCAGGTTTTGTAATGCAAGAACTATAAAAGCACGATATACCAAATATTTGAACAAAAAAGAAAGCCATCTGATGTTTATTTCGAAGTAGGTTTTGAGAACCTGTTGCATTTTTCATTTGCCTTTAAATAGCAATTCGGGTACAACCCTGCAGGAAACACTACAAAAACAATTTAACTTAAGCAGGATTTACCCGCAAAACCTGTATAGCTTCTTCTGACAAAGCAATTTTAAGCGCCCTTATTACACCGTAATACTTTAAACCCAAATGTTAAATATGATAATTTAACATTTTCCTGCCTCTCCTTTTCATCCAATATTCATTTATTCCCCCTAACTTTAGCCTATGTCATCCCATCATATTGTTCGCGAAAAACAGGAGCCTGCATTGCTGGTGCTGGGTATGGATAATTTTGAGGAGGAGTTGCTGGGACAATTATTGGAGTGGAGCCCAACGGTGATTACCACACCCCATACTGCCGAAAAGTTAAACAGTTTTGGGATTAAGGTAGATTGGATAATTAGCTATGGTGATGAAATGATCCTGCAGTCGGATATTAAACTGATCCCGGCAGGTAACAACAGCCTGGCGGTAGCGGCTTTAAAGTTTCTTACTGCTAATAATTACCCGGCGGTGAACATTGTTACTGACGAGTTGGCATTAGCAGATTTTTTGCCCTATGCAGGTAAAATTAACCTGGTTATTTTTAACGCGCAGCAAAAAATTTATCCTGTTACATCTGGTTTCAGCAAGTGGAAACCGGCCGGGGAGCAAATTGAGTTATTAACGAAACCTAACATATTGCAATACAAAGGCTTGCAAGATAACGGGCAGGGGCTTTACAAAACTACCGCTGATGGTTTTTTCAGCCTGCAGTTTGAAGAACCTTTTTTGCTGATTGCCGAGGCATTAAATTAGTAAGTGTATTGCAATAAAAAGGTAATTTGAGGGTTGTTGTTAAGGTAAATTTTATATTGGTGTACTTTTTGTAATATTTCTAAATAATTATAAATATAAATTAAACCGTTTAAACATTTTTTGGTCTATAAATATATACTCAGCAAAATACCTGCTGAACAGTAAAAACTTTCAATCATGAAAAGGACATATAAAAATTTATTTTCATTCGCTTTAGCAGGCTTGTTGAGCTTGCCTTTAGCTTTTACAGCATCGGCACAACGCAGAGGCGGCGGTGGTGGTGGCGGAAGCAGCAGTGGCGGTGGCGGCGGCTCAAGATCTGGCGGCGGCGGCGGTAGTGTTAGCGTTTCCCGTCCTTCTGGTGGTGGCAACGTTGGTGTTGCCCGTCCTTCATTTAATGGTGGCGGCGGCGGTCAGCGTACTGCAGTGGCTCCCCCATCACGTGGCTTTAGCGGCGGCGGCTATGTAAATCGTGGCAATGCAAATGTAGCGCCTCAGCGTGGCAATTACGGCATGGGCACAAGGTCAAACAACGTAGCTGTGGCCCCTCAGCGCAGCGGTGTAAACGCAAACGGACAACGTGTTTACACTGGTGGCACCCGTAGCTATAACAGTGTTGACAGGCGTGCTTATAATGGCGGCCGTGGCTCTTACTACAACAGCGCTAACGGATACGGTACCAGGGTTTATAACCGCGGTTCTTATCGTTACGGTGGCCGTGGCGGATATTTTGGAAGTCACTATTATTATCCATACCATAACTACTACAGTTCATATTACTACCCACGTATTGGTTTCAGCATAGGATTTTTACCTTACGGATATTATCCATTCTGGTATGGCGATTACCAGTACTATTATAGCGATGGTTTATACTACCGTCAATATAATGATCAATACACTGTTGTTGAACCACCTATAGGTGCCGAGGTTAAAACCTTACCAACAGATGCCAAATCAATCACCATTAATGGCGAGCAGTACTATGAGTTAAATGGTGTGTACTATCAACCATATACCAAAGATGATGGCACACAGGTTTATGTAATTGCCGGTAAAGATGGCGAGTTAAATACCGATAACAGCGGCAATGGCGACTATCAGCAAGGCCCCCAAATAGGTGATATTGTTACCCAATTACCTGATGATTGCCGGAAAATAAAGATCAACGGCGAAAAATTATATGTTTCTCCTGATGGTTTTTATTACCAGGAAAGCAAAAACAACAACGGCGATACTATTTATAAAGTTGTAGGTACACCATCTGATGAACCAGATCAGCAACAATAAATCCCGTTTAAATACATGATAAACAGGCTGCTTCAAATTTGAAGCAGCCTGTTTTGTTTATGGAGCCTGCCATAAACTGGGGCGTAAACCCAGTATAGGATTAATCACCAAAAGAGCAAGCTTTTTCAGGGCGACACCGTATATTTTCTCTGTCCGGGCAAATATTTCGCAATTTCATAAAAACCTAACACATTGACTTACAGCTATAAAGGTGTTCCAGCCCCTATTTTGACCATCGGTCAACTTACTGATTTACAGACATAAAGGTGTTCCACCCGTTCCGGTGTTCGGGAGCGTTCCGGTGGAACACCCTATTGTATTAATTCAACTAATAGGTGAGTAACTTGTCCACCGTTTCCCCCAACCTCGCTTTCGCCAAAAACTGGTCTTCCAATGCTTTGTTCATTGGTATAGCGGTATCAAGGCTGCCACAGCGCATTACAGGCGCGTCAAGGTATTTAAAACAGTGCTCGGCTATATGGGCGGCTATTTCGGCCCCGAAGCCGCTGGTGAGGGTATCCTCATGCAATACCAGTGCACGGCCGGTTTGCTTTACGCTTTGTTCAACAGCTTCTTTATCCCATGGCTGTAGGCTGCGCAGGTCGATGATCTCTAAAGATTGGTCCGGATGTTTAGCGGCATAGTCCAACGCCCAGTGTACACCTAAACCAAAGGTAACAATAGTGGCTTTTTCACCTTGTTGTACAATATTGGCTTTGCCTATTTCTATTAGCACATCATTATCCGGTACTTCACCGCTGATGCTGCGGTACAGGTATTTATGCTCAAAGTAGATCACCGGGTTAGGGTCGTCAATAGCGGCCAGCAGGAGCCCTTTGGCATCTGCGGGGAAGGCCGGGTAAACAACCTTCAATCCCGGTGTTTTGGTGAACCAGGCCTCGTTGCTTTGTGAGTGAAACGGACCTGCTCCCGTGCCGGCACCTGTGGGCATACGTATAACCATGTCCACAGCCTGTGCCCAGCGGTAATGGGTTTTGGCCAGGTTATTAATGATCTGGTTAAAGCCGCAGGTTACAAAATCGGCAAACTGCATTTCAACAATAGCTTTATAACCGTTAAGCGCCAGGCCCATGCCGGCACCAACAATACCCGATTCGCAAATAGGGGTATTGCGCACCCTGCCTTTGCCAAACTCTTCCACAAAGCCCTGGGTTATTTTAAAGGCCCCGCCATACTCTGCAATGTCCTGTCCCATGATCACCAGGTTGGCATGTTTGCGCATGCCTTGCCTTAGCCCATCACTTATGGCATCAATATAACGTTTGCCGGTTGCTGGCGTAGCCGATGGCTGATTAGCCGGGAAGTGGTAAGGCTGATACATATCAGCCACCTCTGTTTCAATATCCGGAACAATATCGGCCTCGCTATAAACCTTTTCAAACTCCGACTCGATAAGCGTGGTAAACTCTTTTTTGATGAGTGGGATCCATTCGGGGAGTAACACCCGCTCATTCAGCAGGTATTTCTCAAAATTAGCCAGCGGGTCTTTAGCGCCCCACCACTCAAACAAATTTTGCGGAACATATTTGGTACCCGATGCTTCCTCGTGCCCGCGCATCCTGAAGGTCATGCATTCCAGCAAAACCGGGCGTGGGTTTTCCTGGATGCTGTTTTTGATATCAGTTATGGTATGGTAAACTTCTAAAATGTTGTTGCCATCAATGCGGCGGCCTTCCATGCCGTAACCTTTGGCCTTATCAACCAACTGGCTGCAATGGTATTGTTCGTTAGTAGGGGTCGATAGAGCGTAACCATTATTCTCTACCAGGAAAATAACGGGTAAATTCCAAACGGCAGCAATATTAAGAGCCTCATGAAAATCTCCTTCGCTGGTAGCACCCTCGCCGGTAAATACCAGGGTGGTTTTCTTTTGGTTGGATAGCATGTCAGCCAGGGCAATGCCATCTGCAAGGGCCAGTTGCGGGCCAAGATGGGATATCATCCCGATGATTTTATATTCCTGCGTGCCAAAGTGAAAGGAGCGGTCGCGCCCTTTGGTAAAGCCCGATGGCTTGCCCTGCCATTGTGCCATTAAACGCGAAAGCGGGATATTTCTGGTTGTAAAAACGCCCAGGTTGCGGTGCATGGGTAAAATATACTCATCGGCCTGCATGGCCAGTGTACTGCCCACGGCAATGGCTTCCTGGCCAATTCCTGAAAACCATTTGCCGATGCGCCCTTGTCTTAGCAGGATCAGCATTTTCTCCTCAACCAGGCGCGGAAGCAACAATTTTTTGTAAAAAGACACTAAAGTTTCAGTATCAAGGTTTTTACGGTCAAAAATCATAATGTAAAACTACTGAAGTTTTTAAATGGCAACGCCCTCAACAAGGCTAAAAAATAATATTTTCGGGTTAAACTTTGTATGTTTGGTAATCCTAACAAAAAACTTATGAAACGAATTGGATTTTTACTTATAGTGGTGTTGTTGCTCATTGGTTTTGCGGCTTCTTCTCAGGATTATTTTTTATTGCCCGGCAGCTTTTATATGAAAAAGGGTGATAAACTCGATCTGCATTTATTAAGCGGCAGTGAATTTGTAAAGGAGGGTGAATACAAGTACGAAAGCGAAAAAATCTCTAAATTTATGTTGTATGAAGGAAAGAAGCAAACCGATCTCAGTAAGTCTCCTAAAGACACCTCGGCTAATTTTTTGAACTATAAACTGGAAAGTCCGGGTTTGGCGATGATAGAGGTGGTTAAAAGTGAAAATGTAGAATCTGAAAGGAATAAGTTTTTAAAATACCTGAACAACGAGGGTCTTGATAAAATTGCAGAGGAGGCAAAAAATAATAATCAGCAATATTTTATAGAAAAAACAACCCGCTATTTAAAAACGCTTATAACAGTTGATAAACCGAGCGATAAGGATTTCKATAAATCATTAAACGAGGAATACGAAATAATTATAAAACAAAATCCATACAAAGCCGATTATGGCGACGATGTAACAGCCCAGGTGCTTTTTCGGGGAAAGCCATTAAAGGAGGCTGTGGTTATCCTGTATGTTAAAACTATTAATGGTAATGTATTTCCGCAAAAGCTGAGTGCCGATGCAGGCGGGCTTATTTATTTTAAGCTAAGCCGCGAAGGGATCTATATGCTAAGCTCGGTACATATCGAAACATCTAAAGATAAAAATGCAGACTTTGAAAGCTGGGGTACTACCTTCACTTTCGCCTTTACCAATAATGGTACCATGCCCGATACTTACAGGGAGTTTGGTTTTGGCAATAAGCATTAATTTCCTGGAAGCAAGGAATTTTGGAGCAAGGATGGAAGGATAAAGGAGCAAAGATGGAAGGAGCAAGGATAAAGGAGCAAGGATTTGGCTTGCGCTTTCCTTTCATTGGCGCATGCTCTTCAATCGCTTACACTAAGAAAAACGCATATACAATAAGAAAGCCCTTCGGTACATATCCCGAGAGGCTTTCTTATTTGAATCTTTATAGGTTTTAAAATTGCTTAGAATATTGTTTGATCATAAAAGTCCCTGATCCTTTATCTACACATCTTTACTCCTTTATTTAGCCCGTTTAGCCAGATCAATCAATGGCATAGTAACCATACGGCCGATAGGTTTTTTACCACGGTAGGTAATTACCTTTAGCATTGTTGCATCCTTAGGCGCATCAATAGGAGCTGTATATTTAGGATAAAAATTGTCGGGTAAAGAGTTATCAAAGCTGTAATAAGTATCCAGTCCCGGCGCTTCGTTGGTAAGCGTTATTTTGAGGGTACTATCGGGGTTTTTAGTTGCGCTAAATGATGGATCATATACACTCGGCGCATATTTGGTTTCAGATTCATCAAAGCGTTCAAACTGTTTTTCAACTTTGCCAAAAAAGTATTCCCAATCCTTTTTTTCTCTTGGCGACCATACCGATTCGGCAATGGCCATGCCCCTTGGCCAGGTCATGTATTCGGCCTGGCGGATGTTATAAACCTGCTCGGTCCATAAATTAGCCTGGCCGCCTTTTATCAGCTTAGCATCAACGCTATCAGGCACCGGCTCAAACTCGTAGGTTTTATTGAGGCGCAGTTTGGCGTAAATTTTAGTTTCGTTTACATCGCTTTGCATATAATCCAGGTATGCAAATGTGGTAGGGCTCATCACTACATCATGGCCCATTTTTGCAGCTTCAATTCCACCTGCAATACCCCTCCAGCTCATCACAGCAGCATTGGGACCCACGCCGCCTTCCAGGATCTCATCCCAGCCCATAAATTTTTTACCCTTTGATTCTACAATTTTTTCCAAGCGTTTTTCAAAGTAGCTTTGTACCTCCTGCTGGGTTTTCAGGTTTTCTTTAACCATTAATGCCTTTATGGCATCGCTTTGTTCCCAAAAGTTTTTGGCGCACTCATCGCCACCCATATGAATATATGGGAAAGGGAAAAGCTGGGCAACCTCGGTAACAACCTTATCTAAAAATGCATATACATTTTCATTGGCCGGGCATAAGGTATTATCGACAATGGCGGTATTGTGCGGTCCTTCCCACTTCATAAATGGCTCGCCAGAGTTTACTACATATTTATCGGCACCCGGAGTACAGGAAAGTTCCGGATAGGCGGCTACAGCGGCAAGACTATGGCCCGGTACATCAATTTCTGGCAGTATATTTACAAAGCGGTCTTTTGCGTATTGTACCAGTTCCTTAATATCTTCCTGGGTATAAAAACCACCATAAGTGCGCGGCTCATCTAAAGTGGGTGGGGTAAATGTACCAAACTGCCCAACTTTTTTAACATTATAAGCCCCAACTGTGGTAAGCTTTGGCAGGCTTTTAATTTCAACCCGCCATCCTTCGTCGTCGGTTAAATGTAGGTGCAGCAGGTTAAGTTTGTATTTAACCATAGCATCTATATAT
>NZ_JBFUKF010000017.1:0-29966 GCF_056400985.1 Mucilaginibacter sp. P4_G9
GTCCAGTATTGCAATCAACGCCTTAACCAATTATGAATAAGACTCTTATCAAACTATATGGTTTATCCATGCTGATTGTTTTTTCCCTGAATTAGTTCCTGCCCAAAAGGAAACGACTGCCCCAGAAGAACAACAAATGACCCGCATACCTGATGGTTTATTTAAAGACGCAGATCATGACCTCCATTATGCATTAAATAAAGATGCACGCAGCTTCACGAATGTTAATAACAGACAACTTGTTATCAAAAACAACACCATACCAGAACAAAAGGGCATTCGCGATCCTTACATCTATCGCACACCAAACGGTATGTTTTATAGATTTTGTCACGTTTAAGGACCTGGGGCATTTTAACGAGGAGTGTCATGAAATCGACCGGCTTTTCGGAGCCTAAACAACAAGGAGTCATCCGGATTACAAAAAAGAAACCCGGCGTATCGCTGATAACCGAAAAATGCCAATGACCCTTTTAAAACAATACGAACCATCTTAAAGCCAATAATTTACAGTTTGATTTTTAATTGTAAAAAAAACAATTAATTTTGAATTATCAATTAGCCGCCATTTTCAAACTAATTTTTTATCGCTGTGAATTTCGCAAAGATTTTACTATTTCTTTCGCTGGGAAGCGCAATGCTTTTTGGGAAAAATGAGTGCTTCGCATATGATGTCCCTGTCAAATATTTAGGTATTGAGCAGGGTTTGTCCAATAACACGGCCACTTGCATTTTTCGTGACCATTATGGGTTTATGTGGATAGGCACATTCAATGGCCTTAACCGTTACGATGGCACAGGTTTCAAAATATTTGAAAACAAATGGGGGGACTCGTCTTCTTTGATTCACAATCACGTCACCTCAATTGCCGAAGATCACAGCAACAGGATTTGGATAGGAACAAATAAAGGACTTGAGGTATATGATTACGCTAATGCCCGGATATCGCAGGTATATTATCGTCCTTTTTACAATAGCAAACTGCAAAAGGTAAATTCGAAGATTAATACACTTGGATCAGATGGTAATGGGAATGTTTATATAGCAACTGATGAAAGTTTTTTAGTTTGTAAAAACGGCAGCACAATTTGTGAACAGATAGACTGTTTAGGAAAGAACGAAAAATATTTAGTACAGACGCTAACCGTTGATCATTCAAATCACGTTTGGCTTTTTGTGAAGGATGTTGGTCTTGGTCTATACAATGCGAGTACTCATGGCGTAAAATTTATTAATACCCAACTGACGGTGGTCACCTGTATGGCTGCTGATCAAGCTAACAAAAATCTGTGGATGGGTTCAGAAAGCGGACTCTTTAAATATGATATTGGCCAAAATGTAGTCAAAAATATGAATGGTGTATACACGCTAAATAATCATAGTGTAATGCATATTTACCCTGATCCGCACACCCAGTTGTGGATTGCCACATATGGAGGAGGCGTTAATATTGTTAACACTATTTCGGGCAAAGTTACGATCATAGGAGCAGGAGAATCAAAAGGTATGTTGAGCAATGGAAATATCTCTGCCATTTACGAGGACCCTGACGCCATGATATGGGTTGCCACAGAAAGCGGCGGTGTGAACATTATTGGCAACAACGATCACCGGTTTAAAACCATAGCCAACCCGCAAAACGGCAATAGCCCGGCAGATAACTTTCCACGGTCATTTTGTGAGGATATAAATGACAATATCTGGATTGGAACTGCCGGTGGCGGATTAAGTTATTGGAACCCGCATTTAAATACCCACATAAACTTCACCCACAAAGAAGCCGATCAGAATTCATTGAGCAGTGATTTTGTTCTAAGTATTGTGCAGGATTACCAAAAAGATATATGGATAGCTACACTTAAGGGGGGCATAAATTTGTATAGAAGGCAAACGCATGATTTCAAGCATTACCATTGTTATAATTCCGCTACACATGTTGAAGATCCAAGTATTTGGAAATTATATGAAGACTCGCACAACAATCTTTGGGCGGCCGCAACGCGAGGAGGAGGACTATTCAGGTTCAACCGAAAAAAAGATAAATTTGAGCTTTATGATAATAGTTTAAACGATATATCAGCGTTATTCGAGGATCGTAAAGGTACGCTTTGGATGGCAAATTCTGATCTTATAAAAATAGATCTCCTCAAAAAAAATCATCTTCATATACCCTTCAACACAACAATTCATGCATTGTATGAAGACCATGAGGGAAATTTTTGGATTGGAACAGATGGTGGAGGTTTGGTCCTTTTTAATCGCAAAAATTACCGGATAACACGGTTCACTAAAAACAACGGGATTCCGGGAAACACGATTCTGAATATCCTCGAGGACGATTTCGGATCAATTTGGTTCAGCACATTCAACGGTTTATGTAAGTTTAATTCTGTTTCAAAAAAGTTTAACGACTTTTTTGCTTCTGACGGGCTACAAAGTAATGAATTCATAGTCAATGCGGCGCTGAAGCTTCACACCGGCGAGCTGTTATTTGGCGGCTTAAAAGGTTTTAATAAATTTTTTCCCGATAGTATAAAAACCAGCTTCCGTATACCGCATGTATACCTCACTGACTTCAGGGTCAATAATATATCTATTCAGGAAGATTCGACATTCAAAGGTAATCGCGATATTATGAATATGACCAAAATAACGCTCGATTATAATCAAGCTGTAATTGCGGTTGACTATGTTGCTCCAGAATATTCCTCCGCAGATAAGATCAATTACGCTTATTTCCTGGACGGATGGGACCATGAATGGAACACGGTTGGAAAAATCAGAACAGCATATTACTCGCGCCTCAATGAAGGGAATTACATACTTCGCATCAAATCTACTAATACCGATGGCGTTTGGGCGAATAATCAAAGACTAATTTATATTACCGTTTTGCCACCCTGGTATCGTACATGGTCGGCTTATTTATTGTACCTCTGCGCAGTAACCGGAGTGGTTTACCTGTTTTGGATATACCGTGCAAAACAGACAAGGTTGCAACATGAAATTGAAATAACCAACATTAGGGCTGAAAAAGAGCGGGAGCTTAACGAGAAAAAATTATCGTTTTTTACCAATATATCGCATGAGTTTAAAACACCGCTGATGCTGATCATTAACCCCATAAAGGACATTCTGCATACCAATGCCGGCAGCAAAAATAACGACCTGAATATTATTTACCGCAACGCCAGGCGTTTGCTCAGCCTGGTAGACCATTTATTACTGTTTCGAAAAGCCGAAAGTGACTGCGACGATTTAAAGGTAGCCAAGTTGAATTTAACATTGCTGGCACATGATGTATATCAATGTTTTATATCCCAGGCCAAGGCAAAAAACATAGTTTATACCTTTAATTATGACGCTGAAGATATAGGACTGTACGCAGATGCCGAAAAGATTGAGATCGTATTATTCAACCTGATATCAAATGCAATCAAGTTTACGCCGGATGGTGGCCAAATAGAAGTTAGCCTGAAGCATGACGTACACAAAGTCTGGTTCGAAGTGTCTGACAGCGGCTGCGGCATTGCAGCAGGTGCAGGTGAAAAGCTGTTTGAAAAGTACTACCAGGTTAAAGATAAAACATCAGTAAAAACGGGGTTTGGTATTGGGCTTTATTTAGTAAAAACCTTCATTGAGCTTCATCATGGAACCGTCGCTTATCATAATAACTCCGGTGGCGGCGCCAGCTTTATTTTAGAGCTAAAAAGAGGTAAGTCGCATTTTGGTGAGCGTGAAATTTTTGAAGAAAAGATTTTTGACGACAGCTACCGACATGAGCTGTTTGAAACTGATTTGGGCATGACAGAGGAAGAACTTGCCGAAAAAACACCGCTTAATAAGCTGGAACTGCTGATATCAGACCGTCAATCGGTACTGATCATAGACGATAATGCCGACCTTCGGAATTACATCGCCCAAATATTCAAAAAGGATTATAAAATTTATGAGGCTGGCAATGGCGATCAGGGTTTAAGATACATCAAAAGGTATCTGCCAGATATTATTATCAGCGATATTAATATGGGCGGATTAGACGGTATAACACTTTGTCGGATTATCAAACAGGATTCATTATTAAGCCATATCCCGGTGATATTAATCACCGGTGATGCCACACCTGCGCTGGAATTGGAAGGTATTGAAGTCGGCGCGGTTGATTTTATCAGCAAGCCTTTTGAAAAAGACCTGCTGATTGCCCGGGTGCATGGTGTGTTACGCAGCAAAACAGAACTCAAAAATTATTTTTACAACGAGGTTACACTCAACAGCAGCCCACGCCGTTTATCTGACGAAGACAGAAACTTCATTTATAAATGTATGGCGATTATTGAACATAACATCATTGAGGACGATTTTGATGTTCAAACCATTGCCGATGAAATGGGGATGAGTTATTCAGGCCTGTTTAAAAAAGTAAAACTGATTACAGGGCAGTCAGTTAACAGTTTCATCAGGTTCATCCGTATCCGCAAAGCTGCCGAATTGCTCATTAATACCAACTGTAACGTTAACGAGGCCGCTATAAATGTGGGTATAAGCGATGTTAAATATTTCCGGGAGCACTTTGTAAAGGTGTTCGGGATAAAACCCTATGAGTTCCTTAAAAAGCACCGTTCCGCTTTCAATAAGAACTACCGCATTGAAGAACCGGTAAGATTTGGAGAGGAACACCTGATTTAAAACAATGCCCGTTCTTATTTTTATTTCACTGATCCGCGAAGATTAAAATGAATTCCCCCCTATAAAAATACCAAAAACACCCCTTATCGGCAATCTCATTTAAACGTACTTCGCCTCGCCGGGTGAGCTGGTTCTCCTTGACCTCCATGGCGCTAATTAAAATAATTATGAACAGGCTAAATTTTATCATCTTAACATTACTGTCAATCATTTGTTTAAACCCAGCTTTTGCCCAGGGTAACGGGGAGTGGAAAAATTACAAGGTTTTTCAGGTAAACGCCGAACGGCCCCATGCTTCTTTCATGAGTTACAAAACGCCTGAAGAAGCATTGAAATACACCGATCTCCCCGCATCAGGTTACCAGTTATTAAGCGGTAACTGGCTGTTTAAATGGAGCCGCAACCCATCGGAAAGACCGGTGGATTTCTTTAAGAAAAATTTTGAGACAAGTAAATGGAAGACGATCACGGTGCCTGCTGACTGGCAGTTGCAAGGTTATGATGAAGCTTATTATACCAATATTACCTATCCTTTCACCGCTAAATTTCCAGGCGTACCGGAGGTATTCAACCCTGTAGGTTCCTATAAACGCAAATTTATTCTTGATCCGAAATTTAAGGGGCAGCGCGTTTTTCTGCATTTCAAAGGCGTTAACTCAGCATTTTATGTTTGGGTAAATGGTAAAAAGATAGGTTACAGCGAGGACAGTAAAACCCCTGCGGAGTTTGACGTCACCGCTGATGTGAAGCCTGGCCAAAATGATATAGCTGTCGAAGTGTACCGGTGGAACGCAGGCAGCTGGCTGGAGGACCAGGATATGTGGCGCTTCAGCGGCATCGAACGGGACGTATACCTTTATGCCATTCCCCAAACCGCTGTTTGGGATTACCGGGTTAATGCCGGTTTAACGGATGATTATCAAAACGGCCTGTTCAATTTAAAACTAGCATTAAAAAATTTTGAGGCAAAACATGCCGGCGGACAGGTCAGCATCAGGCTGATTAACCCCGCGGACAGGACCATACTGTTTTCGGATGTTAAAAGCTGGGCTGCCGGAAAGGATTCGGCATTGACATTTGCTTTCAATCATCAAGTCAACAGTCCTTTAAAATGGAGCGCGGAAAAGCCAAATCTTTATGATCTGTTAATACAGGTGCAGGACGCCGGCGGCAGGGTGCAGCAGGTTGTGTCGCAACATGTCGGTTTCAGGAAAATTGAAATAAAAGACAGCCGTTTTTTGGTAAATGGCAAAGCGGTTTATATAAAAGGCGTTACCCGCCATGAACATGACCCGGTTACAGGGCATGTAGTTAATCTTGAAAGTATGCTGAAGGATGTAAGGCTGATGAAGGAAAATAATATCAACTCGGTAAGGTGCAGCCATTACCCGGATGATCCCCGTTTCTATGACCTGTGCGACGTCTATGGCTTATATGTCATTGATGAGGCAAATATAGAATCACATGGTCTGGGTAAATATATAAACCAGGGATATGGGTACAATATGAGGACGCCTACAGCCGATTCCCCCTCGTGGTACCGGGCTCACCTGGACCGTACACGGCGAATGTTTGAACGTGATAAGAATCACCCCGCCATTATTATCTGGTCATTGGGTAATGAAGCCGGCATCGGCCCGAATTTCCATAAAACCTATGCATGGTTAAAAAAACAGGACTCAACCCGAATGGTTCAGTATGAACAGGAATGGACCGGTCCGTACACAGATATCGTAGCGCCAATGTACCATAGTTTGGGCGACCTGACCGATTATTCAAAATCGGAAGATAAGCGCCCGTTAATCATGATCGAATATGCGCATGCCATGAATAACAGCGTGGGTAATTTGCAGGATTACTGGGATGTGATCGAAAACCACCCAAAATTGCAGGGTGGCTTTATTTGGGAATGGGTTGACCAGGGCATGCTTAAAATTGCACCTGATGGCAAGCATTTTTATGGTTTTGGAGGAGATCTTTCACCGGCTGGCACCCCCAGTGACGGCGTTTTTTCGATCAAAGGGATCGTATTCCCTGACCGTAAACCAAAGCCTTCCTTATTCGAGGTTAAAAAGGTTTATCAGAACATAAAGTTTAAGGGAGCAGACCTCGATAAAGGACAATTTTGGATAAAAAATGGCTACTTTTTTACAGATTTATCCGATTTTAATATCAGTTGGACCATTAAAGGAAATGGAAATCTGGTTCGCGCGGGCACCGTTAGTCTACCCCACGGGTTACAGCCGGGTGACAGTGTAAAGATCAATATCCCGGTGAGCGATCTGGTTATTCAGCCGGCAACAGAATATTTTATTGAATTTCACGCAGCGCTTAAAAAGCCTGCAGGCTTACTGAAAGCCGGGCATGTTATTGCTGCCGAACAGCTAAAACTACCCTTTTTTATCCCTGCTTCGCTAACGCCCACCACGGGCACCGGATCAATTGCATTTATTCGGGAAGAATCAAAATGCATCGTTACGGGCAGCGATTTCAGCTATACATTTGACGAAAAATCCGGAGCATTGCAAACGATGATGAGCCGCGGGCATAACCTGCTACAGGATGGGCTGTACCCGGATTTCTGGCGGGTACCAACAAGTAATGATATTGGAAGTAAAGTACCGGGGAGGCTTGCCATATGGAAAGATGTGCAATCAGGAAGAAATATCACTTCATTTGACGCAAAGCAGTTAAGCCGGGGTGAAATAAAGATCACGGTCAATTCAGCGCTAAGAGCAGGTGATGCAGCCTTTGGTACGGTTTACACCGTTACATCAGACGGGGCTGTGCACGTTGTTATATCTTTTAAAAAGAAAGACGAAAAGGCTCCGGAGCTGCTCCGGTTTGGAATGAGGATGACCATGCAGGGGGAGTATGAACGAATGGCGTGGTATGGTCGTGGGCCATTTGAAAGTTATTGGGACAGAAAAACTGCTGCATTTGTCGATGTTTACAGGGGCATGGTAACGGATCAATACACTCCTTATATCTCTCCCCAGGAAAATGGCAACAAATCCGATGTCCGGTGGGCAAGTTGGGTCAATAAGTCGGGGAATGGCTTGCTTGTGAAAGCTGACAGCCTTGTTAATATATCTGCCCATAACTATACACAGCCTGACCTGGAAAAAGCTGCACATACCAATGAGGTCCCGGTTAAAGATATTGTTGAAATCCATATCGACCTGCAGCAAATGGGGGTCGGCGGAGACACCAGTTGGGGTGCGTATACACATGATCCATACCGGTTGTTGAAAGATGAATATACTTACGGATTCACGTTACGGCCTGTTTATTAATTGTCCGACAATGAAGAAAGCGAAAAAAAAGACTGTCTCGGGGTTTGGAAACAGTCTTTTTTACCGGGATTGATAAGTGCATAGTTGTTTGTGGGCCTCGTAGCTGATGATCGGATAATGAGATCAAACCAAAAATCTTTCATAATGAAATTATCAATGATCACCAAAGCATTAAGAATGAAGAGTAGGTGTCTTAAAGCCCAATTTAAAATATAACAAACTGAATAATATTTAGTTAACGTTAATTTGCGATTAAGTTAGTTATTAGAAATAGGCAAGCGGATAGGTCACGTGGGTGAGTCATAAAACTTTAGTAGCTATGCGATTTTATGAGCAAAAAAACGGTTAAACCAGATGATCTAACCTTTTACGAAGCCTTGCGGCATACTCTTTATAGCCCTTCCTTTGATATTTTAAACAGATCGTCTGCGATGGTGATATCTACCATCGCAGGGAATACCCGTTACCTTGAATTAAGCGAGTGATAACCTATCCTGCCTATTGACCGCCACATCGCCAGTTCTTCCTTGTACCTGTCATTAATTACCTCGCAGTTAGCATCAATGCGCATGGTAGGCCTTTCTGTCAAATTGTAGGCTGGCCACTCAGGAACGTCCTTCGCAGCAGGCTTCCCGGTCCTTGCAAAAGTCGTCCATAGTTCTGCCATATGATGTGATGCAACAAAGCGCTCCGGCTTATTCCCGCTTAAAAAACCGGGGGCTGCGCCGGGGACTTCATTATTGAATTTGAACGTGATATCCATAGCATGCGGCGTACCAAATGGGTAATCGGTGTCGGGGACCTTCGCCTCAGATTTATAACCAAAATTGTATAGATACACAGGGGCGCCATGCTGCTCAGCTTTCCTTTCGGCTATGGCGATAGTGCCAAGTCCCATCATATTAATTGATTTAACAGCCATCCAGATATCACTTGCCGACGCGTTCGGCCTTGTTCGCCTATAGGTCTCAATTATTTTTTTCGTATCAGCGCCGAATTCCGGTTCAAATTTTGCCTGTAATGCTTCAAATGTAAAATCGTTTTTGAGCGCACCCGTATCATGCGAATACATCGCAAAAAACGCCCATTCATCTTCATTCCAGCCCGTCATGAGCGGCTTGTCCTTTGAAATTTTCGGCGCAAAGGGGTCAAACGGGTCATGGGGTAGTGCAACACCATCCACTACCGGCGCAAAATTATTAGGAACGAACCCTACTACACCGTGTTTGTGTATGTAGTTGCTGTTGGCCATCAAGCGGGGGACTTTATTTTGAACATCGATCAGGTCCTTTACTGGAACATCAAGTATTTTTTTCCAGTCTTTTGGGTCGATATTGAGTTCCCTGAATACCAGCTTTGTCATCTCCATTGCCGCCTCTTTTGGTAGCATCCTAAGCCCGGGACCGCTTTCGATTGAGGCCTTATTAAAATAGGGCGCTGCCGCGGGCATCGCATATAAACAGCTTGTTTTTGCGCCGCCGCCTGATTCTCCCCAGATCATCACATTATCAGGGTCGCCTCCAAAACCTGCAATATTCTTTTTTACCCATTTTAAGCCGTCCACAATATCCAGAAGGCCATTATTACCCGAACCGGCATATTCCGGGCCTGCTATATCTTCCAGATACAGAAAGGCCATCAGCCCTAACCGGTGGTTTGTTTCTACAACTACTACATCAAAGAATTTTGCCAGGTTTGTACCATCCTGACCGGGTGCTGCGCCGGAGCCGTTGGCAAAGCCGCCGCCATGGTTATAGACCATTACCGGCCGCTTTTTGCCGTCATTAGCCGGTGTCCAGATGTTAAGAAACAAGCAATCCTCCCTTGAGGAAGGATTGAAAGTGTCGCCCTGAATGGCGGGTGGCCCGAACGCCAATGCATCCCTGACGCCCTGCCACGGCTCCAGTTTTGCAGGCCTTCTAAATCGCCTGTCACCAGAAAGGCTTCCGGCGTAAGGAACGCCCTTGAATAAACAAACCCCGTCTTTTCTGATACCCCTGAGCTTGCCCTCAGCGGCTTCGGCGATTACGAAACCATCTTCGGCCTGAACTGAAGAACTGGCAAATTTGGGGAGGGTAATTGCAGCGGTAATAACCGACAACTGCCCTAAGAATTTTCTTCTGCTTGATATACACATAACCTTGTATTAAATGGTTTTGGACAAATGTCCATATCATTTCAAATGATGAACTGATATAAATATCTTCTTTATTTCAATCACCTGGAATTCGCCGGGATTTGAACCAGGAGAACAACGCTGTATTAATTCTTTGTTTTTTGCGCCCCATCCCAATGCTCTGCAAGTTTTCCGTTTTCAATCCGAAACATGTCACACCAGGTAGTGGTGTAGGTTTTTGTGCTGTCTGCGGGGTCGGGCAATTTCGCAGCAAAGCTTATCACGACCAGATCACCTTCCGCAACAATGGCAACCACCGGGGCTTTTATAGAATCCACAATTGGCGTAGGTTTCGCAAACTTTGAAAATAATTCAACAAATCCTTTTCTTCCGGTTGGAACATTCGGATTATGCTGCATGTAGTTTTCGGCAAGATATTTATCTGCCAGTTCAATATGACCTGCTTCCAGCATTTCGCGCCAGCAATCGTATACGAGCTTTTTATTAGCGGCAAGCTTAGGGTCGTTGCTTTGTAACAAGGATTTTTGATTTGCAAGCGAGATTACAGGTAACTGTGCAAAAGCCTGGTTGGTGATAAGGGTAATTAAAACAATGGCAATGGCTATGATGTGTTTTTTCATTATATTATAGTTTAAGAAGAACGACAGGTTTGATTTCATAGAGACTTATATTTTGTTGATGACAACAAAAAACACATCATTTCAATCAAATCAGGCTTTGATTGAATGATTCGTATGCATCAATTATTCAATGCCGATGAAAGTTGGTTAATCGGAGTTATCAATTGGCTTTTGCGAACTCGCCGTCAGCTACAATTTCAACCTCGTCGCTTACAAGTACCGTAGGAGTGCCTGAACCAATATTAAAGTCTGAACGCTTCAATGTACCCCGTAATTTAAAACCGGCATCGTTTTTCTTGCTATTTGGGTTCTCTTTTGTTCCGCGGTACCAAAGATCCATCGTTACAGGTTTTGTAACACCATGCATGGTCAGGTTGCCGGTAAGCTTATACTTGTTCGTTCCGTCTGCCTTTATTGATGAACTTTTGAAAGTGATAGCCGGGTATTTCGCAGCATCAAAAAAGTTAGCACTTCTCAGATCATTATCACGCATTTCAACTTCCGTATTGATTGACGACACTTCTGCTGAAAGTTCAAAAACAGCATCGCTGAAATCTGGCTTCGTCGTAGTTATGGTCACATCAAAATTTTTGAACAAACCATCTACGTCCGAAAGCAAATGATGGACAACGGTAAACTTAAGTTTGGAATGCATTTTATCATTTTTCCACGTAGCCGTTTGGGCAAATAATGAGGTTTGTAAAAGCAGCGTAACTGCAAATAATAATAATTTCTTCATGTAATAATTGGTTTTAATTTAGTTTAACGAATGCTTCAGGGCAGACAAATTTTGCATTCCAATGCTTAATTTGACCATTGAAAGCTTCGGGATAAAAATAGAACGGAATTGCTGCCAATGTCTTGACATCAATCAATAAATTATGTTGATTCAGATCAATGAATTTACATAAGGTCAGCCTTTTTTTACAAAGAGTTTTTTTCTCACACGGCTTAGTGTTTCCGGTGTTAACCCGAGATAAGAAGCAATCATATGCTGAGGCACACGCTGCATAATATCCGGATAAATACTTAAAAGTTTGGTGTATTTTTCTTCGGTTGACAGCGTGAACATATCTGTTAACCTCTTTTGCAGCGAAAGATAGGCACCACGGTACTGCGTGTAATTAAATTTGAAAAATTCGGGAACCGCCGTCTCCAGATATACATGTGCGGCTTTACTTATTAATATCAGTTCTGAATCTTCCAGTGCATCAATATTCAGATTGGATTGATCTTCAGTTATAAAACTGGATAAGTCAGAAATAAACCAACCCTCCGGCGCAAATTGGATAATATGTTCGTTGTTTTTTGAATCCACCAGGTAAGCGCGAAGCATGCCTTTACTCACAAAGGCAACATATTTACAAACTTCCCCCTCCTGCAAAAGATATTGCCGTTTCCGTAACTTCTTTACAATAATATGCTGTCTGAAAATCGCTTTATCAGTTTCTGTCAGTGTTATTACGTTTGATAGCTTATTGAAAAAATTATCGGGCATGGTTATTTAAACGCTAATTTAGCTTTTTTTGCACGATGATATCGATTGGCTGGTTATAATTGCGCAAACACGGCAAGATTGCGTATAAATTGCAAACGAATATACGGCTCTCCTATTTGGGGTAATACGTTCGTACGCCCCGCTCTGCCTCCGCATCCTTTTTGGTCGTTTTCCGGCACAAACAGATCCGGGACGTAAATCATTAAATCTCAGGTCGTGATGTTTGCAATGTAGCTAAAGGATACAGAAGTAGAATAAGAAGGTGACGCTTATTATTGCTCTTCTTTGAAAATCTTAATATTTTCCTTGAATCTCTTAATCATGGAACAAATCATAAACAATAGCTTTATAAAAAAAATCGGGCCGGATTCTTTCCGGTTATCCTATACTAAACAGTAAACGATCATGCCTAAATACACGCTTTCTGTCAACGGAAAAATTTTATCAGCAGAAGCAGATGCTGACACCCCGTTACTTTGGGTTCTTCGCGACCATCTGAATTTGGTGGGAACAAAGTTCGGGTGTGGCGTGGCACAGTGCGGCGCCTGTACAGTGCATGTTAACGGCCAGGCATTGCGTTCATGTGTACTCCCTGTTTCTGGTGTAAGAGACCGGAAAATAGTCACTATTGAAGGCTTGAGTCCAAAAGGCGACCACCCGTTACAGCAAGCATGGGAAGAACTGGATGTGGCTCAATGTGGTTATTGCCAATCTGGCCAGATCATGTCTGCCGCAGTATTACTGAGGGAAAACCCTGACCCCACCGACCAGGATATTGACAATGCAATGGCCGGAAATATTTGCAGGTGCGGTACATATACCAGGATCCGAAAAGCAATTCACCAGGCCGCCAAAAACATTAAAATATGAAGTCAACGATTTCCAGGAGACACTTCCTTAAAGTATCCACTATATCAACTGGTGGTATGCTACTCAGCTTATCCGTACTGAATCAGGCCGTTAAAGCAAGCGGCAAGGCTGATCTTTTATCCGACCTTAATATGTTTATCAGGATCGGATCTGATAATTCGATTGTATTACTGGCACCTAATCCGGAGATCGGCCAGGGGGTAAAGACCTCTCTCCCTCTGATCGTTGCCGAGGAACTGGGTATTGACTGGAAGGTAGTCAAAGTGGAATTAGCACCCCTGGACGCCAAATTTGGCAGGCAAACAGCCGGAGGCAGTGGATCTGTAAGGGGCCGGTTTAATGCATTGCGGACTGCGGGAGCTACAGCCCGTGAAATGCTCATAGCCGCTGCTGCCGATACATGGAATGTGCCGGTTACCGAATGTGCTGCCGAAAACGGAGAAGTGTTACATAAGGCCAGTGGAAAAAAACTGACCTATGGTGAACTGGCCTCAAAAGCTGCAACGATGAAAGTTCCGGCCAACCCGATCTTAAAAGCAACAAAGGATTTCAAGTTGATCGGCACGCGTGTCAAAGACGTTGATGCACATAGGATAACAACAGGTAAACCTCTTTACGGTATTGATACACGGCGTGAGGGAATGTTATTTGCTATGGTAGCCCGACCACCGGCGTACGGGAAGACAATTTCATCGGTGGATGACACAGCGACCCATAAGATCAATGGTGTCAAAAATGTAGTTAAACTTAAAAATTCGGTTGCGGTCCTCGCCACCTCTACATGGGCAGCCAAAAAAGGACGTGATGCTTTGGTGATCCAATGGAATACAACAGAGAAACTGGAAAACACCGTGGAGCATTTTGCTGCTTTTAAAGAAATGCTTGAAAAAGGAGCACCTTCCCCGTCGAGGAATGACGGGGATGTAGACGCCGCTATAAAAAGCGCAACGAAGGTCCTGGACCTGACCTATGAATTGCCTGCACTCTCCCATGGGCAAATGGAACCGCTTAATTTTTTTGCTGACGTGCGAAACGGGAAAGCTGACCTGTATGGCCCGACACAGGTTCCGGGGCAGGTCCGAAGTGAAGTATCAAAAGCCTTAGGCATTCCTGAAGATAAAATTACCGTAGGCGTACCCCGGCAGGGAGGCGGCTTCGGACGTAAATTAATGTCTGACAACGGCCTGGAAGCTGCGCTGATCTCTGCTGCTGTCCAAAGCCCGGTGCAGGTACAGTGGACACGTGAGGATGACATGCAAAACGATTATTATCGCCCTGCAGAAATGTACCGGTTTCGTGCCGCACTCTCCAATGACAGCCTGTTAGGATGGCATCAGTCAGGTGCTGGTATCGGCGGAGGCCCCCGGGGGGATAGTTATGTGGCCGGGGCGCTGGCAAACTATCGCTTGGAAGGACAAGGCTTAAAAAGCAATACGCCAACCGGCTGGTGGAGGGCACCGGGTGCAAACACTTTAGCCTTTGTGGCAGAAAGTTTCATGGACGAGGTATGTTCTGCATTAAAAAAAGATCCCGTCGCCTACCGTCTCCAGCTTTTAGCAAAAGCCAAACAACAACCTGTTGGATCTATCGGGTATGATCCTGAAAAGTATAAAAGCGTGATCGATCTCGTAGCCAAAATGAGTAATTGGGGAACTACCTCTGCCGGCTTACATAGAGGATTCGCTACCTGGTTCTCTTTTGGCTCTTACGCAGCGCAGGTTGTTGATGTGAGAATGGTCGACGGAAAACCAAAAGTGATGAAGGTGTATTCTGCCGTGAACTGCGGTCGGGTAATCAATCTGAGCGGAGCTGAAAATCAGGTTGAAGGGGCAATTGTAGACGGTATCTGCCACGCGATGTTCCCGAAAGTTACGTTCGTTAACGGAGCTGTTGCTGAATATAATTTTCACACGTACAAGTTCCTGCGTATAAACGATGCGCCGTTAGCTATTGAAGTAAAATTTGTTGAAAGTGAAGATGCGCCGACCGGATTAGGGGAACCAGGGCTCCCGCCGGTTGCTCCCGCTCTCGCGAATGCATTATACGCTGCGACTGGAAAGCGGTTCAGGAAAATGCCATTCGCAGAACAATTAGCGTAAGCCGGAAATACGACGTTGCAGTTCCCCTGGTACTGACCCGGGATCTCACGTCACGAATATCATCTGTAAAGAACATATCATGAAAACAAAAATACATTCTTCGCGAAGGATCATCACCTTATTTTCCATTAGTGTGTTGTATCTGGTGGTTGCATTGGAAAGCTGTTCAAAAAATAACGGCACTTCCGATAACGAAACTGACACTACAAACCCCACAACAAGCATAAACCCGGTCGAAACCGGTAAGGCGAACACCAGTTACAGAGCGGCATTTGCCGGGCAAACGAGGATCTCAGGCATCCGTACAACCACCGCTATTCAAACCAGTGTGCTTACATCTTCTTTAACTGCCCCCTGGGGGATTGCAACGCTTCCTGACGGTCGTTTTCTCATTACAGAGAAAGCCGGTAATATGCGTATCGTTACTTCAACGGGCACCGTTAGTTCGCCCATAACCGGATTCCCGGCAGTCAACAGTTCAGGTCAGGGCGGTTTGTTGGATGTGGCCGTAGATCCTGACTTCACATCGAACAGAATGATATACTGGACTTATGTCCGTTCTGTCAGTGGCGGTAATGCGATAGCTGTTGGCAAAGGAAGACTATCAACTAACGAAACAGTTATAGAATCGCCTACGGTGATCTACAGTTCTACCACGCCTTCCTCGCAGACCAGTAATTACGGCTCACGGATCATATTTGACGCTACCGGAAACCTGCTTGTATCATTCGGAGACCATACTTCAAATGAAGTAAGGATTGAAGCGCAGTCTGTCAATAGCAGTATAGGGAAGGTAATCCGGATAACAACCAGCGGAACAGCTGCGGCTGGAAATCCAACTTTCAATCAGCCAGGGGCCTTACCAGAGCTATATGCGATGGGACTTAGAAATCCTCAGGGTCTGGCTATTCACCCGGTTACGGGGGAAATTTGGGAAAGCGAACACGGTCCGCGTGGCGGTGATGAGATCAATATCCTGCGTCCCGGAGCTAATTACGGATGGCCGGTGATCAGTTATGGCATAGAATACAGCGGACAAGCTGTGGGGACGGCATTACAACAGCAAAATAGGATGGAACAACCTGTTTATTACTGGGACCCGGTCGTGTCACCAAGCGGAATTACGTTTTATTCCGGTTCCAGAATACCGGAATGGCAAAACAATCTTTTCTTATGCTCTCTTACCCAAACGCATATCATCAGGCTGGTTATTGAAAACAACCGCGTTACCGGGGAAGAAAGGTTGCTTGCCTCCGAAAACCAGAGATTCAGAGATATTATCCAGGGGCCTGATAATGCGCTTTACGCGATACCAGACCAGGGCAGGTTATACAAGATCGATAGGCAATAAACGACAGCGACCTTAGCCAGGATCTAAGTCGTTGATGTCGCAACCTGAATTGGGTGCGTGTAACGTTGCAAATAACTTCGAAGCGTCAGGTTGTGATATCTATGCCTTAGCTGTTCAACTAATTCGGCCGAAGTTATTTGATGAGACCTTGAAGCCTCGGACCCGCTGAAGTAATGCCTGATGAATTTGATTACCGCGGGTGGTATGGCATTTATTGCCGTTTTTGAACAAACAGCCCGACTGTTGAACGGAATCGTCAGCCGGTGTTTTATGATTATATACACAAAGAAAAACAACATGGATAGAAAATATTTTTTAAAGAAAGGCCTCTTCGGCCTGGGTGCTATAGTGGCATTGCCTATGGTTACGTCCTCTTGTTCCAAAGGCAGTGATGGAACTAATTCGGGAGGTAGTGATGGTTCCGGTGGTAATTGTGCAGTTTCCCCGGCCGAAACGCAAGGGCCCTTTCCTATACGAACCCCCGCTCAATACGTACGCGCAAGTATCATTGGAGACAGAACAGGTATTGCTCTTTTAATGACACTAACTATACATGACCAGAGCAATGGTTGTGCTCCGCTTGCAAACGTGTTTGTGGATGTTTGGCAATGTGATAAAGATGGATTATACTCTCAATATTCAACTCAAACCAATGCCAATTATTTACGGGGAAGGCAAACCACAAATACAAATGGACAGGTGTCGTTTATTAGCATATTCCCTGGTTGGTATCCGGGCAGAGCACCACACATTCATGTTGAAATATTAACACCGGGCGGAAGCTCACTTTTAGTAACTCAAATTGCCTTTCCAACTTCAACTTACACGGCGGTCTACGCAACAAATGGCTACAACGGAGCTCCAGATACCTCAAACACGCAAGACAGTATATTTTCAGATAGCCTAAATGGAAATATGGCTGATTCAATTACAGGAAATAATACTGATGGCTACACCTTACTTAAAACAATTACAGTAGCATAATTAGAAACAAAAATGAAGCAGATTATTTCAACAATTTTGATGTTGTTCCAAATGGAGGCACAGGTAATTTGGAGGTTCCGAAGGCCTTGACTAGACCATTCCGTGCCATTTGGAGCACCAATTTGTGTAAATCCAAAGTAGGGTGCATCTTTACTTTCAATTGTTTTGCATGATCAAAGTGTAGCAGAATCGCCAATCCTGTATTTTTGAAATAAGGTGGTCAATGAACCAAAAGGTCCCTGACTGTATTACTAAGTGGATTGGCACTTGGCTGGGCTTAGGCTAACTTAAGCCGTTCCCGCAGGACTTTCATATCGTTGCCGATTTTCTTCTTTTTGACCTTAGAGTAAATTTGCGTGGTGCGGATACTGGTATGTCCTAACATCTTCGATACACTTTCCATCGGTACGCCATTCTCTAAAGTGATGGTGGTAGCAAACGTATGCCGGGCAATATGAAAGGTCAATCGCTTATCTACTTTTGCTCGTTTGCTAATATCCTTTAAATAACGGTTGGCTGCCTGATTGGAAAATACAGGGAAGATTGTTCCGGTATATTCTGCCATCGCGTGCCCTCGATATTGTTTAATCAACTCAATCGCTTCGGGCAACAGCAACACATAGAATTTTTTTCCAGAAAAATTGGCCGTTTTGTGCCTGACCATCTCTATCCACTTTTCACCCTCTATGTCGGTTACCAGATGATCGTCGCTCAATAAACACACATCCGCAAAGGATAAGCCTGTATAGCAACTGAACACAAAACTATCCCGCACAATCCGCTGTCCGTCTTTTTCTAATATAAGCCCTTTAACCCGTTCCAGTTCGTCCTGTTCAAGGGCCTGGCGGTCTTTGGTAATAATCTTACGCTCAAAGCGCAGGAACGGGTCTTTAATCAGCCATTCGTTCTTTAAGGCGATATTAATCATTTTACGCAGCCGTTCGATGTGTTTCATCACCGTGTTGTTTGTGCAAGGCCGTTGGCCTTTATCCGGCTCCCTTTGACGTAAATAAATCTCAAAGTCGATCACAAATTTGTAATCGAGTTGGGACAGGTAAACATCCTGCCGTTTTTTCTTTTTCAGCAGGAACTCTTTGATATATCGTTCAGTGCTGTAGTAATTTTTCATTGTACCGTCTTCGAGCAATTTTTTGATTTCGGTGTTATGGTAATGCATCAGCCAAAGGAGCGTGGTCTGTTCTTCGTCGGTACCCTCGATCTTGGACTTGATCGCCTCCGCGCTGATGATTTCCTTATTGTAACGAAGTTCATCATAGGCTACATTGATCTCGTTGCGGGTTTGCCGCATCTTTTCCCTAATCTCCCTGGCTTCGGGGCTGTTCCCGGTAACCTTTTGTCCGCCCTGTTCCCAGGTATCCATTTTGATTTTACGCTTTAAGGAAATGTCTACAAATTTCCCGTTAACGGTGATGCGAGCGTAAATCGGCGCGTTTCCCTTGCTGGCCTTATCTTTTTTGATAAAAAAGTTGAGGCTGAATGAATTTGTTGTCTTCATACAATTTGTTCCTTTTTAAACGATGCTGATCTACTTTTACCCCTTGGTGTATATTGCCGGATGCTTCAAAACGGCGCAAATACGCGCAAAATTGATTTAAGTATTTCATTATCAATTGATTAATAAACAGCATCAGTCAATAATACAAAGAAAAAACAGGGTGTGGAATAGGGCATTTTTATATTGATATGGAATGCCTTATTTTGATATGAAAAATTTAAAAATAAATGAAAAAACCCCCTAAATCTTACAATTTAGAGGGTTTTTGACTCGATTTGGTATCGCTTTTGTCGGGATGGCAGGATTCGAACCTGCGGCCTCCACATCCCAAATGTGGCGCGATACCGGGCTACGCTACATCCCGTTCCCGATTGGGTTTGCAAAAGTAGGATTTTAAATCAACTTGCAAAACTTTTTTTCAAAGAAGTTTAAACTTAAATCCTAATGCATTCATTTGCACAGGTTTGGGTTTAAATATTTTTTTCACCAATGTATTTTGAGCAGTATTTATAGCTAAACCAGATGTTTGAAACATAAAATAATGTACACTGTTGTTCCTGCACACCCCAATAAATCTTATATGAACCTTTACGAGCAGCATCCATATTGGCTCATGAAGAATGGCCTGGTTACCTCCTACCCTTCTTTACAAAACAACCTGCGGGTTGATGTAGCCATTATGGGCGCCGGTATCAGCGCTGCTTTAACTGCCTGGTATTTACGCAATTCTGGGTTAAGCGTGGCTGTATTTGATAAAAACCACGCGGCTATGGGGAGCACTGCGGCCAGCACCGCTTTTTTGCAATATGAAATTGATACCCCTTTAACGCAGCTAAAAAACATGGTTGGCGAAGCTGATGCGGTAAAAAGCTATGAACTTTGCCGAAAGGCAATTTATGCTATCGGCGATCTGTGCAAATCGTTTAAACCAGCTTTTGATTTTCATTTACGGCCAAGCTTGCAATACGCCAGTTTTAAAACCCATTTAGCCGATTTAAAAGCAGAATATGCATTACGCAAAAAGCACGATTTTAAAGTAGAATGGCTGGAGAAGGCAGAAATTATTAAAACATTCGGTTTTGATGCGCCGGGAGCCATATTTTCTAAAGATGCCGGCGAAGTTGATGCTTACCTGTTAACTCATGCCTTATTCAACAGTTTCCAGGAAGCCGGGCACAGGGTTTATAATAACACACCTATAAATGATATTGAATACACCCGGGCAGGTGTTACCCTGCATACCATTAATGACCTAAAAATAAAAGCTAAAAAACTGGTGATAGCCTGCGGCTACGAAAGCTTGCATTATATCCCCAAAAAAATAGCCGATATTAATTCAACCTATGCTATGGTTTCGGAACCAGTTTCGGAGGAGTTTTTTTGGCATCAGAACAGCCTGGTGTGGGAAACTGCAACGCCTTATATGTATTTCAGGGTGGTGAGCGAAAACCGGATACTGGTGGGCGGCCGTGATGACCCTTTCCATAGTCCGCATATTGCACCCTCGATCATTAACGGGAAAGCGGAAATGCTGCGGAACGCTTTCCTGAAAAAGATGCCCCACATTCCCTTAGTACCCGATTTTAAATGGGCCGGCGCTTTTGCATCAACCAGGGATGGCCTGCCTTACATTGGTTCGATACCCGAACGGCCAAATACTTATTTTGCATTAGGCTTTGGGGGGAATGGTATAACATTTAGCGTGGTAGCAGCAGCAATCATTCATGATTTGATTTTGGGCAAAAAGAATGATAATGCAGCCATTTTCAGGTTTAACAGGTAAAGTTTAATAATTAATTCAGTTTATTAGACCTGTTCATTAAAGCGGCTGATACCCCAACGCAAATTAAAATACCAATTGCAAGCCCGCCAAATAAACGGCCCGAAAATGCAAAGAGCTCATTTCCCATGTCGAAATAATTGATGTAAACGAGTCCGGCCAAACAGGCAAAAATACCACCTGTCAGTAAAATTTTAAAGCTTTGGAATAATGCATCAAAAAAGCCGATCTCGCCTTTTTTTTCATCTTCCCTGTAGCTTTTCACACCAAAATAAACTCCAAAAAGCGGTATCAGTACCGATAAGTATTCAATGGGGGTTACATGGTTCCCGGTACTCCTATATCCAAACGACCGCATCACAAACAGCCAGGTTCCGCTCAGGACCCCAAGGATCAACCCTGTTACAAATGCATTTTTCATAACAATGATGGGCATATGTTAATACCCAGTATAAAAATGCGAAATTGAAATCATATGTTAGCACATATAATGATTTTTTTATACGATTTGCATCCAGTTAATCATAACCAGCATGCCGGGGTCATTTAAATTAACAACGTGCAATTGGGCCTGGTAAATTCCGATAGCTGCCCACGTTCAGATTACCAATGCACATGCATTTCAAAGCCCCGGCCTAAAGTAAATTATTGGCAACAGGGAGCGTATTGACACATTCACGCCTGCAATATTATTTTTCTTACTAAGCTAAATACTTTCAGAAAACTAAAAACACGTAGTATTACGCACATTGGTTTGTGGTTTTTTGCGTACTTTAGCCTTTAGATGATACCTGTTGTTTCAAAACTACCACAAACCGGCACAACTATATTCACTGTTATGTCTGCCCTGGCCCATGAGGCTGGTGCCATAAACCTGTCGCAAGGATTTCCTGATTACAATTGTTCGGCCGAGTTGATTGAACTGGTTAACCAGGCCATGAAAAATGGGCACAATCAATATGCACCAATGGCCGGTATAATGAGCCTGCGTGAAAAGATAGCCGAAAAAACCGAAAAACTTTACGGCGCAGTTTACAATCCGGATACGGAGATAACCATAACTGCAGGTGGCACACAGGCTATTTTTACAGCCATAAGTGCCGTGATTCATCCAAACGACGAGGTTATTATATTTGAACCTGCTTTTGACTGCTACGCTCCTGCTATTAAACTGATGGGCGGTGTGGTAAAATCGCTGGCCCTTGAGCCACCCAATTACCGCATTGCATGGGATATGGTAAAAAGGCTCATCAACCAAAAAACAAAAATGATCATCCTTAATTCGCCGCAAAATCCAACGGCAACCATTTTGCACAAGGAGGATATTGATGAACTTAGCGCATTGGTTAAAAACCAGGATATTTTAATATTAAGCGATGAGGTATATGAGCACCTGGTATATGATGGACAAACCCATCACAGCATGGCCCGCTACCCGGAATTGCAGCAGCGCAGTTTTATAGTAGCTTCATTTGGTAAGCCGTTTCATGCTACCGGTTGGAAAGTGGGTTACTGCATGGCGCCTGCTTTCCTGATGCAGGAGTTTAGAAAAATTCACCAATTTTTGGTATTTGCCGTGAACACACCTATACAATATGCCATTGCTGAGTATTTAAAAAATGAAGAAACTTATTTAGGCCTGCCCGAGTTTTTTCAACAAAAAAGAGACTACTTCCGTAATGGGCTGCAACAAACCAGGTTTGAGCTGTTGCCCTGCCACGGATCATACTTTCAATCAGTACGTTACAGAAATATCACCGACGAGAAAGATGCGGATTTTGTATTGCGTTTAACTAAGGAGTTTGGCGTGGCATCCATACCTGTTTCTGCCTTTTACAGCAAGGGTATCGATCATCACGTTTTAAGGTTTTGTTTCGCCAAAAGACAAGAAACTTTAGATAAAGCCGTTGATAGGTTAATGAAAGTTTAAATTTAGGATAAATGGACTATAGTTTATAGTTTTACCTTATAACTTTCAATAATTCAATATCATGGACATTATATAGTCCATACATTTACAACATCCTTGGACCATTGACCATGGTCTATCGACTTAAAAGCGCTTATGGATAATCTTAAAATAACTGTTTTTCAAGGCTACCTTTTCTGGGAAAATACTGATAAAAACTTACAGAACATTTCCTTGCGATTATCTGGCGGTATTCGCGAAAAAACGGATCTCATTATCCTTCCCGAAATGTTCAGCACTGGTTTTACCATGGATGCCGAACGGCTTGCCGAACCTATGGGTGGTAAAACCACCAAATGGATGCACCAGGTTGCACAGCAATATGATTGTGTAGTTACGGGAACTATCATTATAAAAGAAAACAGCAAATACTACAACCGTCTTATATGGATGCGCCCAGATGGCACTTACGAACATTACGATAAACGCCACCTGTTTGGTTTAGCTAAAGAAAACGACACCTATACGGCCGGTACAAAAAAGCTTTTTGTTGACCTGAACGGCTGGAAAATTTGCCCTGTTATTTGCTATGATCTGCGTTTCCCTGTATGGCTGCGCAATATTGCCGAAAACCCCTACGACCTGCTCATTGTAGTTGCCAACTGGCCCGAACGCCGCGCCATGCACTGGCGCACCCTGTTACCTGCCCGTGCTGTTGAGAACCAGGCCTACGTTATTGGCGTGAACCGTGTTGGTCATGATGGTAATGAAGTTTATCATTCAGGCGATTCTACCTGTATCGATCCTAATGGCAATGTAGTTTATTACAAACGCGATGAAGATGATGTTTATACCTTCTCGATAATTGCCGATGAGGTGAAAAAAGCACGAAGAGCCCTGCCCTTCCTAAAAGATGCGGATGAGTTTAAGATTATCAATTAGGCATTAGGCATTAGGCATTAGGCATTAGGCATTAGGCATTAGGCATTAGGCATTAGGCATTAGGCATTAGGCATTAGGCATTAGGGGAAATTGCCTTCGATCTATTTGGTTTTAAAATTGTAAAATTTACTTATCAATTTATCGAAATAATCGCACATCTGTAATGGCAAAGCATTCTTGAACACCGGTAAAGAACAAATCCATGGTAAAAAATTGCACGTCTCCGGTTGGATGTTTTCCTCATTTTTCGTAAATTTGTATGAGGCGGTTATAGCTCCCCAGCTTAATTATTTCTTACAGAAGTCGCAAGCAAACAATCGAATCAAACAACTACATATTAGACAGTTACACAACTGTAAGACATAAAAACCGGGTAACAACAGGTGATAGGCAGGTATACGCAAAGTGTTTCAAAGGTATACCAAAGGTGTAAGAACGGCATCACTTTGGTATCGGGAAAAGCGCATCAAAAAATCCGGATTTTTACGCATTTGAATATTGAATCTCCCTCTTTTTCTAACCCTATTTATTCGGTAAACCCCTAAAATATCCGAAATCCGCACATCTATAATTTGCACATCCGTACATCTCCGCCCCCCTCTTCATAGAAAATTCATAACCGATATGAATTTTTGTAGCGTTGAATTGAAAGATGATTATGTGTAAAATGAAAACCCTGCTACTTCTATTAGTTATATTTTTTTTCTGTAATACAAGCCGGGCCAGCGCCCAAACTGATACGCTGAAAATTAACTTCCAGGATGCCGAAAAACAGTTTTTAGAAAATAACCTGAGCTTACTGGCCCAAAAGTATAATATTGAAGCATCAAAAGCATTGATACAGCAAGCTAAACTTTGGGATAACCCTGTATTGAGCACCGATCAGAATATATGGGATGGTGGCAGCCGCAAATTTTTTAACCATAACAACGGCGGCGGCCAGGTATTTGTTCAGCTTAGCCAGGTATTTGCCACTGCCGGTAAACGCGGCAAACAAGTACAGGTGGCACAAGACGATGCCAAAGTTCAGGAAGCTGCCTTTGCCGACCTGATGCGTAACCTGCGGTATAACCTGCAATTGGATTTTAGTCTGTTGGCTACCTTAAATGCGCAGGAAAAGGTTTACCAGAACGAAATCAACTCCGCAACAAACCTGGTAGGCGCTATCCAAAAATCATTTGATGCAGGTAATACTTCTATGAAGGACCTCATCAGGCTTAAAGCTTTGCTTTTTGGCTTACAAAACGACATGGTGGAAAACAACAGACAGATAAACGATTTGCAAACCGAGCTAAAAACTTTGCTGCAAACCAAAGAAACAGCCTTTGTATATCCCCTCATAAATGATAAACCGGCAGAAACTGTAGCGCTTGATATTCCAACACTGATAGAACAGGCCAAAACCAACCGGCCCGATTATTTATCAAATCAATATCAACTAAGTTCGGCCACGCATAACCTGGCCTATCAAAAAGCCCTGGCTGTGCCGGATGTTACTATTGGTGCGGCATATGATCAAAATAGCAGCTATGCCCGAAACTATTATGGTCTGCAAATTGGCCTACCCCTGCCTTTTTTTAACCGCAACCAGGGTAATATCAAATCGGCTAAATACAATATCCAAAGCCAGGAAAGTACCTTAAAGCAAAACGAACTTCAGCTTAAAAACGATGTGGTTGCGGCTGTAAATCAGTATAAATTAAACCAGCAGTTGTTTTCGACCCAGCAGTTGGAGTTTAATGAACAATATGACAAACTGTTTGGCAGCATGCTCAAAGGTTTTCAGCAAAGGCAAATTAGCTTGGTTGAATTTGTTGATTTTTTTGACACCTATAAGGATACCAAGCTTAAAATACTACAACAACAATATAACCTGCAAAAAGCAATTGCTGATCTGAATTTTGCCACCGGGACAACTATAATTAAATCTTAAAACACTTTATGCTATATATGATGAAAAGAGAAACGCTGATACCTGCTCTTTCGGCTTTACTGTTTTTGGCTGCCTGTAAAGGAAAAACACAGCCTGTTGCCGAAAACAAACCAGTATCTGTAAGCGATTCGATGGCTAAAATAATTACCATTGATACCGCCAAAAGAACTACGATAAAAAACGAGCTCACCTTATCGGGCGAGGTATCAAATGATGAAAACACCGTTGTTAAAGTTTTCCCTTTTTCAAGCGGACAAATATTGGACGTGAAGGTTTCCCTGGGTGATAAGGTAAGCAAAGGTCAAACACTGGCCATTATGCGAAGCGCCGATGTGGCGGGTAATTATACCGACCTTACTGCTACAAAATCAGACCTATCCATTGCAAAACGCCAGCTTGAACAAGCGGAATACCTATATAAAAACGGAATATCGAGCGAACGCGATTATACCGAAGCCAAAGAAAACTACAATAAAGCCGAGGCTGCCAACAGGAAAATACAACAGCAGATAGCCATCAACGGAGGCGGCAATACAAATCCAGGTGGTACTTTAGTGATAAAGGCTCCTGAAAGTGGCTACATCGTCGAAAAAAATGTAACTACAGGCAGCTTTATCCGCCAGGATAATAATGGCAGCATGTTCACCATATCAAACATGAAAGATGTTTGGATCTGGGCTAATGTGTTTGAATCTGATATCAGCAAAGTTAAAACCGGCTATACAGCAAAAGTAACAACCATAGCTTACCCCGGTAAAGTTTTCGAAGGTAAAATTGATGCTGTAAGCTCGGTACTTGATCCGGACAATAAGGTGATGAAGATAAAAGTAGTATTGCCTAATACGGATATGCTTTTGAAACCAGAAATGTTTACCAACGTGGTTATTACCAATAACGATGCGGCCACATCAGTATCAGTACCTGCAAAAGCGGTAATATTTGACAGCAGCAAAAATTTTGTAGTGGTTTATAACAGCAAAACCGATTTAAAGGTACGTGAGGTAAGTGTAATTAAAACGGTAGATGATATAACATACATTGCATCAGGCATTAACGCCGGCGATAAAGTGATCTCCAAAAATGGTTTGCTTTTATATGATGCTTTAACAGGGGATTAGTCTATATAGTATCAAGTAGTTAGTATGAAGTATCAAGACCGGAGCCTGTCGGTTAAGGCCAAGGTCGAATAAAAAACTTGCTACCTGATACTAACTACCCGATACTAATCTTGCTACTTGATACTAAATACTTGATACTATTACTCCAATGAATAAATTCATTAAAAATATAATCTACTTTTCGCTAAGGCACCGTTATTTTGTTTTTTTTATGACACTGGTGCTGGTTGTGCTTGGTATATGGAGTTACATGAACACGCCTATCGAGACGTTCCCGGATGTAACCAATACACAGATCATCATTATTGCTCAATGGCCCGGCCGCAGTGCAGAAGAGGTGGAGAAAATGATTACCATCCCGATGGAGACCGTTTTAAACTCGGTGCAGAAAAAGGCTAACCTGCGTACAACCTCGGCATTTGGTTTATCATACGTACGCATTATTTTTGACGATGATGTGGATGATGCCTTTGCCCGTCAGCAGGTGTTGAGCCGTTTAGGCAATGCCGACCTGCCAGACGGTGTTAAGCCCGAAGTTGAGCCTCCTTACGGCCCAACCGGCGAAATTTACCGCTATACCCTTAAAAGTCATAGCAAATCAATCCACGAACTTACCGCCATACAGGATTGGGTGTTGGACCGGCAGTTTAAATCCGTTCCGGGTGTTGCCGATGTGAACAGTTTTGGCGGCGAGGAAAAAACCTACGAGGTAAGCGTTAATCCATCCCTTTTACAAAAATATGGGCTAACCTCCCTGGATGTTTACACGGCTATAAACCGTAGTAACATTAACGTGGGTGGCGATGTGATCGAAAAGAACGACCAGGCTTATGTAGTACGCGGTATCGGGGTTATTAACAACATCGAAGAGATCCAGAACATCATCATAAAAAATGTTAACAACGTACCTATACTGGCAAAAGATATTGCCGATATTAAAGAAGGTGGTTTGCCCCGTTTAGGGCAGGTAAGCCGCGACAGGCAGCGGGATGTACTGGAGGGTATTATTGTGATGCGCAAAGGCGAGAATCCGGCCGAAGTTCTGGATCGCATTCGTGACAAGGTGAAAGATTTGAACGACAATGTCCTGCCAAAGGATGTCAGGATAGATACCTTTTACGACCGTACCAACCTGATGGATTTTTGTACCGAAACGGTGATCCATAACCTTTGCGAAGGCATTATCCTGGTAACAGTCATTGTATTCCTGTTCATGGCCGATTGGCGCACTACCTTAACAGTTGCTATAATCATTCCGCTGTCGTTGCTTTTTGCTTTTGTATGTATGCGCATAAAAGGCATGAGCGCCAACTTATTATCGATGGGGGCGGTTGATTTTGGTATTATCATAGACGGTGCTGTGGTAATGGTTGAAGGCATTTTTGTGGCCCTTGATCATAAAGCCAAAGAAGTAGGCATGCAAAAGTTTAACGGCCTTGCCAAACTGGGCCTGTTTAAAAATGTAGGTGCCGAAATGGGCAAGGCAATCTTCTTTTCAAAGCTAATTATCATTACCTGTTTAATCCCCATCTTCGCATTCCAGAAGGTTGAAGGAAAAATGTTCTCGCCATTGGCTTATACCTTAGGCTTTGCCTTGCTGGGAGCGCTAATATTTACACTTACACTGGTACCTGCCCTATCAAGCATCCTTCTACAAAAAAACGTAAAAGAAAAGCACAACCCGGTTGTTATCTTCTTTGAGAACGGCATTCGCCGCATGTTTAACTTCACTTATAAAAATCAAAAACTAAGTCTAATAGTCGCGGTGGCATTTATGGCTGTAACCTTCTTCTCGGCAAGGTTTTTAGGATCGGAGTTTTTACCCGACCTAAATGAGGGTGCCCTATGGGTTGAGGCCGAACTGCCGATGAGTGTTTCCTTAAATGAAGCGGAAAGCATCAATCAAAAAATGATGCAGATACTGGAAAAGTTCCCCGAAGTAAAACAAACCCTGGCCCAGGTTGGACGCACCAATGACGGTACCGACCCTAAAGGATTTTTTAACGTGCAGATCCAGGTGGATCTTAAAAACAAAAAAGAATGGCGCAAAGGCATATCCGAAGATGAACTAATAGACATGATGGATAAACAGTTAACCAAAATACCTGGTGCTGTTTTCAACTACTCCCAACCTATCCGCGATAACGTTGACGAGGCTGTTGCCGGGGTTAACGCATCATTGGCTGTAAAAATATTCGGCCCGGATTTTGAAACCCTTGATCACAAGGCAGATAGCGTACTGGGTGTTTTAAAAACAGTTCAAGGCGTTGAGGACCTTGGTGTTTTGCGCAATTTAGGCCAACCTGAATTCAGGATCGAACTGAATCAGCGTAAAATGGCACTATATGGTGTATCAACAGCCGATGCAAACTCAGTAATTGAAATGGCCATAGGTGGTAAAGCTGCAACTGAATTATATGAGGGCGAACGCCGGTTTGATATCAGGATAAGGTATCAGCAACAATTCCGGGATACGCAGGATAAGATTGAAAACCTGATGATCCCTACCCTTAACGGATCAAAAATAGCGATAAAAGAGATTGCTACTATCAAAACAACAACTGGCCCTGCATTTATATACAGGGATAATAACACCCGTTACATAGCCGTCAAATTTTCAATAAGGGGTCGCGATTTGGGCAGTACCATCGCCGAGGCACAGCAAAAAGTTAACTCAAAAGTAAAGCTGGATCATGGCTATTCATATGCATGGGCGGGTGAGTTTGAAAATCAACAACGAGCATCAAAAACATTAGCCCACGTGGTACCAATTTGTTTACTTGTTATATTCCTTATTCTGTTTGTCACCTTTGGTAATGCCAAGGATGCTACACTGGTGATCATGAACGTACCATTTGCATTGATTGGTGGTATACTGGCATTGCACATAACCGGGACCAACTTTAGTATTTCGGCAGGTATTGGTTTTATAGCCTTGTTTGGGGTATGTATCCAAAACGGCGTAATCCTGGTATCTGTTTTCAAAAAGAACCTGGAAGAACACATTCCGCTTGACAAAGCCATATTAGATGGTGTAATAAGCAGGGTAAGGCCGGTGGTGATGACAGCCCTGATGGCAGCCATAGGTTTAATGCCCGCAGCTGTATCAACAGGTATCGGTTCAGAAACCCAGAAGCCATTAGCTATTGTGGTTATTGGCGGTTTAGTTACATCAACCATTTTAACTTTATTAATATTACCTATCATATATGCTATAGTTCACCGC
>NZ_JBFUKF010000018.1:0-29621 GCF_056400985.1 Mucilaginibacter sp. P4_G9
GTGTAATACTAATAACCACAAAACGTGGTAAACAAGGCAAAACCAATTTGGATATTTCGGTAAAAGGGGGTAATCAAAATGCTTTAAAAATATTGCAGGCCTTAAATGCGGCCGAATACGCTGATGCCATTAATACTGCCTATGATAATGCAGGTAAAACCCGCCTGCCAGCTTTTGATGCAACTGTAAACCCCGATTCGCGTATTACCCGCACCAACTGGACTGATGCGCTTTTCAGAACAGGGCATGTACAGGATTATAGCCTTAATATAAGCGGTGGTAATGATAAATCGACATTTTATGTGTCGGGAGGTTATCGTAAAAACGATGCTATCCTTTTAAATACAAATGCGCTGCGTTACAACTTCAGGGTAAATTCTGATCACCAGATAAAAGACTGGCTTAAAATGGGCGAAAGCATGTCCTTTTCCTACAATAACGGCCAGGGGGCCAATACAACAAGCGCTTATACAGGTGCTATATTGTCGGCCATATTTTATCCGCCCAACGCGTCAATTTATAATGCCGATGGCAGCTTTGGCGGTGTGCCTGCACAGTATGCTGGTTCTTACGGCGATGTTATTAACCCGGTTGCTTATTTAAAACGTTTGGATAACAGCGATGCGGTTACCAGCTTCACCATAAACCCTTATGTGGAAATTAGCATACTTAAGGGCCTAAAGTTTCGCTCAAATCTGGCGGTAACTAAAAACCTGGAAACTATCAAAAACTTCAGCACCAGGATATTGGAACCCGGGAAAAAGTTTTTTGATAACTTCCTTTTACAGCAACAAAACAATTCCAGGACCATACTTGCCGAGCAAACCCTGACATTTGACAGAACATTTGGCCAGGATCATCACATCAGCGCGTTGGCGGGTTATACTTACCAGGATGATACACAGGAATTTTTTAGCGTTAATACGGATAATTACCAAAGCGAAGATCCGGCTTACCGATATATTATTAATGGTACGCTCAACCCTACCGGTGTGCCTTTGCAGGGCAATAAAAATGAAGCGGCCCTTATCTCTTATTTGGGCAGGGTAGGGTACGATTATAAAGGCAAATACTTTGTTAACGGCATTATTCGTCGTGATGCTTCATCAATTATAGGGAATAAAAACCGGACGCAAATATATCCAGGGGTATCTGCCGGATGGCTGATCAGTAAAGAATCGTTCTTTCCTGCCGATGGCCTGGTTTCATTTGCTAAATTAAGAGCAAGCTATGGTAAATCGGGTAACCTGGCTGGTTTGCCAAATTTTCCTACCTCTGTATCTTTAACCAAAACTTCAGGTTATCTCGGCAGTCCTGCTGCAATCATAGCGGGTTCTGCAGTTGATGGTTTGGCAAACCCGAACATAAAATGGGAAAAAGCAACTCAAACCGATATCGGTTTTGATTTAGGTTTGATGAATGGTCAGTTAAATATTACGGGTGATGTATTTGTAAAGAAAAATACGCAGTTTATATTTCAACCTCCCGTAGCGGCTGTTTTTGGGGTATCAAACGCACCATTTGTAAATGGAGGCGAGATTCAGAACAAGGGTATCGAATTAGCGGTTAAATACCAGAGCAGTATTGGTCAGCTTCACTATAACTTTGCTGCCAATGGTTCTTATATTAAAAACAAGATCATGGATATTTTGCCAGGGCAGCAAGCTATCCTGTCAAACCCTACTGTAAGGGGTAACCTTGTGCCGGTTCAATTACAGCAAGGGTACTCATTATATTCTTTCTTTGGATACAAAACTGCGGGGCTATTTCAAACACAGGATGAGGTAAACAACTATAAAAGCTCAACGGGCACGCTTATCCAGCCAAATGCAAAACCGGGCGATATAAAATTCCTTGACCTTAATGGCGATGGCAAGCTTAGCGATGCCGATAAAACCTATATAGGTACCCCTTTTCCAAAATTCAATTATGGGTTTACTGCCAACTTTAACTACGGCAATTTCGATCTGAGTGTGTTTTTGCAGGGCATTGCCGGCAATAAAATTTTCAATGCTGTTAAGTATACTGGTTTAAATGCGTCTATCCAGAACTATAACTTGTTGGCCGATGCTAAAAATGCGTGGTCGCCTTCCCATACCAATACCAGCATACCAAGGCTTTCGGCAAGTGATGCCAATGGCAACTTTGGTAATGTATCTGATTTTTATGTAGAAGATGGTTCATATATGCGTATCAAAAACGTAACGCTGGGTTATACCTTGCCTAAAACGCTGATAAATAAAATTGGGGTACGTAGTGCAAGGATTTTTGCCAATGCACAAAACCTGGCCACATTCACAAAATATTCAGGTCTGGACCCCGAGGTTGGTATCGGTCAAAACGGTGTTGATTTAGGTCTTTATCCACAATCAAGAATAATTTTAATTGGTGTTAACGTAGGCTTATAATCATATACATACAAGAATTTAAGGAGATAATAAGATGAAAATCAAAAATATAGTTACAAAAGGCTTGCTGGGTGCAATGATTGTTATAGTTATGCAAGGTTGTAAAAAAGGCACTTTAGATAATATTAAACCTACAGGCACGCCCACAACAGCCAACTTCTGGAAAACGGCCAGTGATGCCCAGGCAGCAGCCAATGGCTTATATGAAAAACAGAGTAATAGCGAGGATATGTACGGGAGGGGCTACTTTTGGCTTATCAACGCCAGCGACGATATGGTTGTTGGCCGCACATCTGCCGATAGGGAAAATATAAAAAACTTTGTTTGTACAGGTAACGAAAGCAGTATTTATGCGCCATGGTCGTTACACTTTATAGTGATGAAAAGGGCAAATGACGTTATAGCTAACGTTCCGGCCATCAATATGGATCAGGCCACCAAAAACTTTATATTGGGGCAGGCTTATTTTGTACACGCTGTAATGCACCTGGAAATAGCCGATTTATATGGTACAGATAAACAAGGCGCACCTGTTCAAAACCGTGCTAATCCAATTGCATTCCCACTACAGCTGGCATCCGTAAAAGACAATTATGCATACATCGAGGCTGATTTAAAGAAAGCGGCATCGCTGTTGCCTTATTTTGATAAGCTTGCAAAAACAGATTATGGCCGCGCGCATAAAACAGCTGCCTGGGCATACCTGGCTAAAACTTACCTGCACGCAAAAGACTATGTCAATGCCGAAAAATATGYCGATTCGGTTATTTCAAGTGGAAAACACGCCTTATTAACCAATTATGCCGATGTATTTAAAATAGCCAATAACTATAGTTCAGAATATATATGGTCTGTAGCCAGCAATTTAAACGGCCAAAGTATTTTACCAGGCGCAATGCTTGAGAATAAAGGCTGGGGGCTATATAATGGTTTTGGTTACTTTCAACCTACTAAGGAACTGGTTGACGAGTTTGAAACCGGTGATAAAAGGCTGGCGACAACCATCCTTAAAAATGGCGATACTTTTCAATACTTTGGTCAAACCTATACTTACCCCATTGGTGGCAAAAGCAACAGCCTAACCGGTTACCAGTTTAATAAATACATGGAGCCATTTAGCTATGCAGGTGGGATACATATAAGCCCTAACGGCGATGAACCGTCAACTGATTTAAACGTGCCTTTACTACGCTACGCCGAGATATTGCTGATAAAAGCCGAGGCACAAATTATGCAGGGTAAAAATGGAGATGCAGCTTTAAACCAGGTACGTGTAAGAGCTGGTTTACCAGCGAAATCAGGTGTTACTATGGCCGATTTGAAACATGAGCGCCGCGTTGAGCTGGCCGGTGAGTGGAGCGATCGTAATTTTGACCTTGTGCGCTGGGGTGATGCACAGGCAACTTATGCAAAACCCTTACACGGCGCCAACGGTTCGGAGGTGTGGAAAGCGCGCAACTTTGATCCGGCAAGGGATAATGTATGGCCTATTCCGCCTAAAGATATCCAGATAAGCCAGGGCCAGTTGAAACAAAATGCGGGCTGGTAATTAAATTTATACCTTTAAAACCGGGCAGCGCCCGGTTTTTTACATTACAATAAAAAYGAAAAACAGTACTGCAATTATTTTGCTTACCGCTATGCTGCTCAACATCAGTATGGCGGCCACTGCCCAAATTAAGGCATATACGGTAGCCGATGCCCACTCGCATAACGATTATAAAAACAATATTCCTTTTTACCGTGCATATGAAAAAGGTTTCGGATCTATAGAAGCCGATGTTTATGCGGTTAACGGGCAGTTAATGGTTGCCCATGATAAAAAGGAGATTAGCCCCGGCCGGTCTTTTAAAATTTTATACCTCGATCCCTTAATTGAAAAGTTCAACCGCGATCAGCAACGGCATTTAAGACTGCTTATTGAAATTAAAGAAGATTATAAAGCCGTACTGCCACTGGTAATAAAAGAACTTAAGCCGCTTGAAAAGTATTTTTTATACGACGGGCATCCCGGCAGGCTATCTATAGTGATGACAGGTGCTGTTCCGCCTGCTGCTGAAATGGTTAACTACCCGGCCTGGATGTCATTTGATGTTGACCATTTGGATGGTTTTACTACAGCAGAATGGAAAAAGGTAGGCATGGTAAGTTTTCCCTTCAGTAAATATGTACATTGGAATGGTAAAGGCGTTTTAAACCCGGAGGAGATAAGCAGGGTAAAAGGCGGGATAGACAGTGTCCATAATGCCGGTAAAATGATACGTTTTTGGGAAACGCCCGATACCAAAAGTAGTTGGCTGGCCATGATGCGCCTGGGAGTTGATGTAATTGGTGCCGATAAGATTGAAGAGTTTGGCGATTTTTTGAATAAAAAAGAAAGAGCTGAATATACAGCCCCGCAGCCATATGCTGTATATCACCCCACTTATAAATCAGATGGTGAAGTAAAAAAGGTTAAGAACATCATTTTATGCATCGGCGATGGTATGGGTTTATCGCAAATATATGCTACCTATACTGCCAACAGGGGGCAGCTTAATATATTCCAGATGCTGAATATCGGCTTTTCTGTTACCTACTCGGCCGATGCTTATATTACCGACTCGGCGGCAGGCGCTACTGCCTTTGCCTCGGGGCAAAAAACAAATGACAGGGCTGTAGGTGTTGATCCGGCTGGTAAACCGTTACGCTCACTGGCAGATTATAGTGCTGATGCCGGTAAAAAAACAGCTGATATTGTAGTATGCGAGTTAACAGATGCCACACCAGCTGCATTTTATGCGCATGAATCTGAAAGGAGCAATGCAACTGCTATTGCAAATCAGATAGTATCTTCACCTGTTGATATATTTTTAGGCTCGGCCTATAAGGATTTTACCCACCCGGTAAACGGCCAAACACCGATTGATAAAATGAAACAACGGGGGTATACCGTAATTCGTAATTTTGATGATTTTTTAAGTACGCCAGCTACAAAAATCCTCGCTTTAGTGGATGATAGCGTAACCAGGCCCAAAATGGATGGCCGGGGAAACTATTTGCCGCTGGCATTTAAGAAGGTAACCCAAGCCTTTAAAAATGTACCAAACGGGTTTTTTATGATGATAGAAGGATCGCAGATTGACCATGGGGGCCATAGCAATAACCTTAAGCAGGTAATTACCGAAAACAGCGACTTTGACCGTGTAGTTGGCGATGCCCTACGCTTTGCCGATGAGGATGGCGAAACACTGGTTATTATTACTGCCGATCACGAAACAGGCGGCTTAACATTATTGGATGGTAATATCAATAAAGGCTATGTTTGGGGTGATTTTAGTACAAACGATCATACCGGCACGCCTGTACCTGTTTTTACTTACGGCCCGCATTCGCTTGATTTCAGGGGTGTTTTTAACAATACCGATATTTTTAACAAAATAAAATCCTTGCTAAATAAGTGATTAACTATTGATTTGTTGGTCACCAAAAAAAAGCCGTCTCATGAATAATTGTGAGGCGGCTTTGTATATCGTATTGGAGTAATGGTACTTATTACTATTTTATCCCGAAGAGGGTTGGATTATGAGTATTAAATCGCCAAACCTGCAAAACCGGACTAAACAGTACCCATTGCGGTTTTATTATCATCTTCATTAGCAATAGCATCTTTTACAGCAGTATTTTCACAGGCATACCCAAACAAACACCTGTCTTTTATCATGGTAGCAACCTCGGCGGGTACAAATTCTTCCCATCCGCTTACGCCCTGTTTTATGAGTTGTAATACTTTATCTGTTTCTACATGTAGGTTACTCTCATTATAATGCCTGATATCTTCTATTTTATTATTGGCTATCAGGTAACGGTACAGATCCATGAGGTGAGGAGGTGGATTAAACTTAAGGCAATTCCAGATAACCCCATTACGCAAAGTGGGGTAAATGAATAGTTTTACTTTGCGGCTGAATAGGGTGGCAAACGATTCCAGAATACCACCCGGAAGATCCTGGTAATGTTCCTCAGAAAAAACATATTCCAGGTTGGGGTAGCCCAAAACCACGCCCATCTTCAATTTAGTGATCTTTGACAGATAGGCCACTAATTTATAATATTCATGAAAATTGGAGATCATTACCGTTTGCCCAAGCGAGCATAGAATATCCACCCGATCAAGGAAATCTTTTTCATCAATTTCTGCAGTCAGGTCGGCGTTCCTTTCTTTTAATGATTGCAACGTAAGTTCGGTAACTACCACAACGTTTTCCTTGTCAACATCGGGTTCCTGCATAAATTGTTTAACACCCGTATTGAGCATATCTAAATGCACATTAATGATTGGGCGGAAACGTCCGCGTATCACCACGATATGCTTCTTATACAAAACTTCAGAAGGCTGCAGATTTTTACCGTTGGGGCTAAAAACGGCCGCATCCGAAAAGCCATATTTTACCAGGTGTAAACTCATCAGGCGGTTATCTACCTTAGTAAAGTCGGGTCCTTCAAAACGGATCATATCTATCTGGATCCGGTCTCTGGATAGGTTATCCATTAATGAAAGCAAAAACACAGGAGCGATCTCATTGTAATAAAAACAGGCATACATGAGGTTTACGCCCAATATTCCTACTGCTTGTTGCTGCAAATTATTATCATTATCTAATAATTTTACATGTAGCACTACATCGTTAAACGCTCCATTCGGCTCCAGCTGAAAACGCACGCCCATCCAGCCATGCCCATCATTTGTTTTGTTATAATTAAGCGCCGATACCGTATCAGAAAAGGCAAAGAATGTTGTTGTATCTCCGCGCTGCTTGGCCAGGCGTTCAATTAACAGGCCATACTCATGATCAAGCATCGAAATCAGGCGCGATTCACTTACATATCGGCGCACCTGCTGCACTCCGTAGATGGCATCAGAAAAGGTCATATCATAAGCCGACATGGTTTTGGCAATGGTGCCCGATGATGCACCAGCCTTGAAAAAATTGGCGGCTACATCTTGTCCGGCGCCAATTTCGGCAAACGAGCCATAAATTGAGGGGTCGAGATTAATGGCAAGCGCTTTTTGTTTTGTCCCAATATCTTTATTATGAATACTATTCATGCACTTTTTATTTGTTATTAACTATGCCCAAAATCACGAAGCGATAAGACGATATAAAATTACGATTTTTTAGGTAATAGGTAGTTAAATATTAGGAAAAAGGCAAGGAAACAGGTTTTATTTTTTAATAAAGGTATCAAATTAAGCTTTCGGGTTGTTTACTTATTAACAAATCTTAATAAAGTAAATACAATAGAAAAAGAATGCGGAGCAGGTATTACGATCGGTGAAATACTTAATTATTCTTTCTTATCCGGCTGATTTTTTTATCCTCATTTCACCTGCTTTTTATAACTTACCGCTTTATAAAAAACGTACATGCTGAAAAGCGTAACCTTAGCCCACTATAAGCTTTGTAAATGTTATAAATTACCGGTAATGAGCCGGTTCATTACAGTAATAGCGGTTTTGTTTATTTTAATAGTACCCGCCGGTTTGCTGGCCGAGGGCAGTAAGGAGCTAAATTCAAACGGTGGCAGCCGGGCCTACCTGTTTTCGAGCACTACTACAAACAATGCATCATTCCCTTTCCCAACTTTAGGTACCATGAAGGTGTATGTAAAGGTTGGCGAAAGTATTTATGCAGGCTCAAGTGCCCAGGGAATTAATTCAGGTTCCATCAGCCTGCGCGCACCCGACGGCGCCACTTATACCAGCGTGGCTGCAGGAAACAATGGCCTTATCCTTAATCGCGCACAAGAAATGGCCGGGCCTCTGCCTAATACGGGCGGTTATACCCCATTTATTAAAATTGTTCAGGCAGGACAGGAAGGAGTTTGGGAAGTTGACTTTATTGCAGAAAATCCCGGCGTCGATCTTGGCGGAAACCCACCTGCCGTACCCGCCAGTGCCAATTGGACCCAACCAACTGCCGAGTATATAGCCGCTTTTGATGTATCTGTACGTAATGCTACTAACACCGGCTTTATAAGCGGCAGAGTTTATACACAGGTTTTTTCGGGCATATTGGGTACGTTCAATGTAGGGTTTAATGGCATATTTCATATTTTAACCAGGGATGGATACCGGTATACACTCAACAATAATGGGCAGGCAGGCAACGGATTTACCTTTTTTGTAAACAATAAAGGTTTTAGGAATGCCGATGGTTTAGCATCTTATAAAAGTATCAACGGCCTTAGTGCCAATATTAATGTGCAGGATCCGCGGGCGGCTGATACACCAACAGATATTACGCAGAAAATATTCTTTAACACCCCGGCGGCAGATATGCCGGCCGTTGCTAATACGCCGGGTTCTGCCACAACCTGGCTGTTAAATACACCTGCTGCACCTGCAATAAGCAATGTAACTTTTACCGGGACAGAAGGAACCGCAGGAAAGGCTGGTACCAGCCCTTTAGGAGCCGATTTTACCTTTAATATTACCGGTAACGGTAGCTACATAATTGCCATTGATGTGAACCGCAATGGCCTGTACACCGACGCTATCGACCGGAGACTAACCGGTCAGGCAAATGCCGGCGCCAACCAGGTGCATTGGGATGGTTTGGATGGATTGGGCAACAAGGTAACGGCTAATACCGCCGCGCTTTATAAAGCCAATATAGCTATAACTACCACAGCCGGGGAGGTGCATTTCCCATTTTTTGATGTAGAGCGAAATGTGAATGGGTTACTGCTCAGTCGTACCAATGGTACTTTTGCCCCCGATGATTCGCTTTATTGGGATGATACACCCATAACGGTTGTAGGCACGCCATCAAACCCAATTAAAAATCTTACAGGTTTAAGCAGTGCCATAAACGGCCATAAATGGGGCACCAGCACAGCTATCCCTAATAATGATGCTGATTTTGGCAATAACAAATGCATTGATACCTGGAGCTATATTAAAAGTAATCCGGTAAATACTGCCGTTAGTTTTGTGATGCAGGAGGCCGATCTTTCTGTAGAAAATATTTCTGCTATAACGGCTTGTTCGGGTCAACCGGTTATATACAAGGTAACCGTAAAAAATAACGGGCCATCCGATATTAGTACTGCGCAGTTCAGCTTTAATTTTCCTGCCGAAATTAGTGGGTTATCGGTTAGTAGCGCAGCAACTACCGGGGTATCCACAGTAAATGGCGGTACAATTACAGCAAATGCGTATCATGCCAATATCAACCTGGCCAATGGAGCGGTACGTACATTTACTATGACAGGGAAGGTGGCCTTAACAGCAGGTGGCGATCTTACCGTTTCTACGGGAATTTTGCGCCCGGCAGATGTAACCGATCCTGACGCTACGAATCCCGATGCAACGCCACCGGCGGACGCGGCTATTGAGTGCAGCGCATTGCCATCTGGTACGGGGTGTAACAACATTAAAACCAATACTGTTAACATTACCATTGGCCCGGATGCCGGTCCCGATCAAACGATATTGCAAAACGCGCAGGCTACAATGGCTGCTACAGGTATGGGTACCTGGACACAGGCCGGCAATGATGCGCTGGCAGCCACAATTACCAATCCGGCAAGTGCCGCCACTACCATAACAGGCTTAAATAGTTTGGGCCTGTATCATTTCATTTATACCAACACCAGCGGATGCGCGGATACGGTGGTGCTAAAGGTTATATCAACCGATCTGGATATTCCCAACATCATCACTCCCAATAATGATGGCAAAAATGATGCTTTTAAAATTGTGGGCCTTGAAAGCTATGCCGGTTCACAATTGCTGATCTTTAATCGCTGGGGTAATGAGGTTTACCGGGCTGATAATTATAAGAACGACTGGAGCGGCAACGGCCTGGCCGAAGCCACCTACTATTATATCCTGAACAGGAAAGAACATACCGGCGAAACCATCCCGTTTAAGGGCTGGGTGTTTTTAAAATTAAGTAAATGATGCGTAGCTGTAAACTATATATGCTAATAACCGGCCTTGTTTTACTCACAGTAAAATTGCAGGCCCAGCAAAGTATACAGTTTAGCCAGTATCTGTTTAATGGTTTGGCAGTAAACCCGGCTTACGCCGGTTATAAAGAGGATTGGACTGTCAACTTAAGCAGCCGCATTCAATGGGTGGGAATTAATGATGCACCCAAAACGGGTACGGTATCGGTTGATGGTTTAACAAACAGTACCAATCAAAATATTGGGTTAGGACTCATTGCTACGTTTGATAAATTGGGCCCCGAAAGCACTTCATCAGTATATTTAAACTACGCCTACCGGTTGAGGCTGGATGAAGATGACACCAAACGGTTAAGCTTCGGGATTGGCTTCGGGGCCATACAATACCGGTTAGATGGTACTAAATTTAACGCCACGGATGATGGCGACGCCAATATACCTGCGGGAATCCAAAGTAATGTGACGCCCGATTTTCGTTTCGGGGTATACTATTACTCGCCAAAGGTTTATTTTGGTGCATCGGTATTTAATTTGTTATGGGGGCTGGGTAATGCGGTTGATCATTTGCAGCAGTATAAGCAAGCACGAACAGTGTATTTAATGGGTGGTACCATGATCCCGCTGAACCCATTCATCGATCTTAAACCTTCACTGATGATCAAGGAGGATTTTAAAGGGCCAACCAATATGGATGTAAGTAATTATGTGGTGTTTAACAAGACGGTATGGCTGGGGGCATCCTACCGTACCGGAATTAACCTATGGAATAAAAGCAACCTGCAAAGCGGACTGGACAAAACCGACGCAGTAGCAGCTATAGTACAGTTTTATGCGAATGACCATTTCAGGATAGGTTACTCTTATGATTTTACAACCAGTAAGCTGGCCAGTTCGCAAAGCGGATCGCACGAGCTGTCGCTCAGTATCAGTTTCCCGGGTAAAAATCAAAGAGTTATTAGTCCACGATATTTTTAAGCAGATGAGGAAGTTTATATTGATCGGGATGTTTATGACTTTGCTTGCAAAGGTAGTCTGCGGACAAGAGCAGTTATCCATAAAGCAACAGGCCGATAAGTTTTTTGAACGCTATGAATATTTCAAAAGCCTGAAATTCTACCTGAAACTGGCAGATCGCGGAAAACCAGATGTGAAACTGGCAGAGCGCATTGCCACCTGCTACCGCTATACAAACCATTACCCGGAAGCTGAAGAATGGTATGTAAAAGCGTTAACAGATCCTAAAGCCGAAAAGCTCAGTCATTATTTTTATGCCGAAGTATTGCTCAGGGATCAGAAGTTTGACCAGGCCAAACAGCAATATAAACTTTACTTCACAGATGATGATAGAGCCTTAGCCCTAAAAATGGCCGATTGTGATTCGGCCATGGTGTGSATGAAGCAGCCATCGCTATACAAGGTGAGCAATGCCGGGAATGTAAACACCCTATATTCTGACTGGGGAGCAGCTTACGATGGCAAAGCAGGGATTGTATTCACATCCGACCGTGAAGCTGGCGATGGTAAAATAGATAAACGTACCGGCAATGGCTGGTTTAAATTATATACATACGATTTAAACACCAGGGAAACAAAGCCATTTTCTTTAGATGGAGGTAATAGCACGGAATTTGAAGATGCATATCATGTTGGTCCGATGGTTTTGAACCATACAAGCGACACCGCCTACATTACGCTTACTACCGAAGTAATGGCTAAGAAAATACCAATAGATAAGCGTATTGGCAAAAACGGGCAAAGGCTTTATACACGCCGCCTGCAACTGGTAATGGCTGTAAAAAAGAATGAACGCTGGGTTATCTCGGGTAGTTTCCCTTACAATAATGTTCAACTGTATTCGGTTGGTAATGCTGCCTTATCCAGGGATGGTAAGCTGATCTATTTCAGTTCAGATATGCCCGGGGGTATGGGTAAAACCGACCTGTGGTACTGTGAAAAACTTGCGGATGGGTTATGGGAAAAGCCCGTGAATTGTGGCCAAATCATTAACAGCAGAGAGGAGGAAAACTTTCCTAATGTAGATGAAAATGGCATTTTGTATTACGCATCCAAGGGCTTGCCCGGTATGGGCGGCTACGAAATTTATGCCGCGCATGGCGAAAAGGCTAATTGGGGTACACCGCAAAACCTGAAATACCCCATTAACACCACCAGCGATGATTTTAATTTTATAACTAAGGATGGCCAAAGTGGTTACCTGTCATCAAACCGCGATAACGGCAAGGGCAGCGACGATATTTATACTTTTACCCTCACTAAGGATACTGTACCAATAAAGCCGGCGGCCGAATCGCCCAAGCCTGTGTTTGCCACAACAAATCCGGATTTTTCGGTCAGGACTATCTATTATGACCTTGATAAATCCTTCATCAGGCCCGATGCCGCTGCAGAACTGGATAAGCTGGCTGCTATTTTAAAGCAATATCCGGCATTAAAAATTGCATTATCGTCCTATTGCGATTCAAGGGCATCCTATCAATATAACCTTGCACTATCACAACGCCGGGCCAAAGCTGCAACGGATTACCTTGTTGCAAAAGGGATTTCTGTTTTGAGAATAACGGCCACAGGCTACAGCGAAACACACCTTGTAAACAAATGTGCAGAACATATAAAATGTGCCGAAACAGATCATCAACTGAACAGGAGGACTGAGGTTGAAGTAATTTGGGAAGCTAATTAGCGCCATGCTACTTATGATCATAAAATGTTCAATACTGTTTAGTTTATTGAAATTTATAGGATAATATTGCCGGGCAATAAAAACGAAGATTTTATACATCGCATATTATGAATTGGGAAACATTATTATCCGCTAAACGGTGGGGGTATGAGGATAAATATATTGCAAGTCAGGCCGATGCACGTTCTGAGTTTCAAAGGGATTATGATCGTATTATATTTTCTTCACCATTCAGGAGGCTGCAGAATAAAACCCAGGTATTCCCTTTGCCGGGGAGCATCTTTGTTCATAACCGGCTTACACATAGCCTGGAAGTAGCCAGTGTTGGCAAGTCATTAGGTCGCATATATTATAATAAATTAAAGGAAGAAGAGCCTGATCTGGATACCCGCCTGCCACTCATCAGCGAGATTGGCAACATCGTATCTGCGGCATGTTTGGCGCATGACCTTGGTAATCCGGCATTCGGGCATTCGGGCGAATCTGCAATATCCCATTACTTTACCGATGGTGACGGTATGCGTTTTAAAAAAAGCGTTACCGCTGAGCAATGGAGCGACCTGGTCAATTTTGAAGGTAATGCCAATGCGCTGCGCATTTTAACCCATCCTTATGCAGGCAAAGGATACGGCAGTTTTGCCCTTACCTATACTACCATTGCCGCTATTGCTAAATATCCGTGTGCTTCCATTGCTGGTGGCGATAAAACAAACATCTATACCAAAAAGTATGGTTTTTTCCAGTCGGAACAGGCGGGATTTGAAAAGATAGCGTCGGAGCTTCAGTTGAGTAAGGTGCAAGAATCGCCTTTGATATATAAGCGCCATCCATTAGTATACCTGGTAGAGGCCGCCGATGATATTTGTTATAATATTATCGACCTGGAAGATGCCCATCGCTTAAAAATATTATCCTACCAGGAAGTTGAAGATATAATGCTGCCATTATGCAACGATCCTAAAATGAAAGCCAGGCTGGAAGACATTGATGATACAGATGCTAAAGTAGCGTATTTACGTGCCCGGTCTATCAATACACTGATACAAGCCTGTTCCAAATTGTTTTACCAGGAGCAGCAAACTATTTTGGATGGAGATTTTAATTATTCACTGATTGATATGATAGATGAGCCGTTTCGCTCTATCATGAAAAACATCACAAAGCTATCAGTAAAAAAAATCTATAACTATTCGTCGGTAGTACAAATAGAGGTTGCGGGTTATAAGGTTATGGGAGGTATACTGGAGGAGTTTATTCCGGCCTATTTGCAAAATAGCTCCAAATACCATCAAAAACTGGTTGAATTGATCCCCAAACAATTCCTGACCAGCAAACAGGATGATTATTCAAAAATTCAAAGCGTGCTGGATTTTGTATCGGGGATGACAGACCTGTATGCGGTAGAATTGTTTAGGAAGATCAAAGGCATATCTTTTCCGTCGATGAGTTAAAATCGGGATTCTTTTTAGCAGCCTACACAACCCGGCAAATTGTTGGAGCGTTTTTTATGATATACTACTTTAGTAAACTATTATTAATAAGGATACTAAGATTAGTAAACCGATTTATTATTAAAATAAATCGATTAAAGGTTTAGCGTATAAATTCAATTTAATATATTACCCAATATTTGAAGTAAATAAAATAAGAGGGTGAAAAAAAAACTATCGATTGTTGATATAGCCAATGCGTTAAACGTATCAAAAACTACTATTTCGTTTATCCTGAACGGTCGCGCCCAGGAAAAACGGATCAGCAGCGAATTGGTTGAACGCGTAATGAAATATGTAACTGAAGTAGGGTATAAGCCCAATTCGCTTGCCAAAAGTTTACGTACAGGTAAGTCAAATACCATAGGTTTAATGGTGGAGGATATTTCGAACCCTTTTTTTGCAAGCATAGCCAGGCTGATTGAAGACCGCGCCTACAAAAACGGCTACAAAATTATTTATTGCAGTACCGATAACGATACCCACAAAACCCGCGAACTGATAGATATGTTTAGGGACAGGCATGTGGATGGTTATATTATGGCTCCGCCTGAAGGGATTGAGGAAGATATTGAATCGCTGCTAAAAGATGGTATGCCGGTCGTATTGTTTGACAGGCATTTACCTAAAGTAGATGCAGATTTTGTTGAGATAGATAATCTTTTTAGCGCATACAATGCTACACGTCACTTTATTGAGCAGGGATTTAAGAAAATCGCCTTCGTTACATTTTTTTCACCGCAAACACAAATGGTTGATCGTGTAAAAGGATATAGTGAGGCCATAAAAAGCGAAAACCTTGATGCTATAATAAAGGAGATTGCGTTTAACCACAACGACGAACTGATCATGGAGCCATTGCGTGATTTTTTAAAGGCGAACCAAAATCTTGATGCCATACTTTTTGGTAACAACCACATTGGTATCTGCTGCCTTAAGATCATGAAAGAGCTTAATATACAAGTCCCCGGCGACATAGCACTCATATCTTTTGATGATCATGATGTTTTTAAATTACACACTCCGCCTGTATCGGCCATAGCCCAGCCTGTAGAGGAGATTGCAGATAATGTGATAACCGTTTTACTAAATAAACTTAATGCACCATCGGCTCCGGAGAAATCAAAATCCATTATTTTAAAAACAGAATTGATGATCAGAAGCTCGTCGATAAAAAAGTCTAAGTAATTCCCGGAGTCACGTCCTTGTCAACAGACCGGATCCATGAACAAATTCAAGGATAACAACTGCTTTTTAGGTATGAGGTAATCATATCTTAACTCAAATTATCCTTTCTTAATCGTTTCCTCCACAAAAAAAGATCATACATGCTAAAATATGGGTAATGATTGCTAAATTGTTAGCTCAATAATTTATAATACTGTATTACTTTTGAAAAAAATATTTAGTAATGATAACTTTTGACTGGAAAGGCGTATTCCCCGCGGTAACTACAAAGTTCACAGATAGTGACGAAATTGATTTTGATGCATTTGACATCAACTTAAATGCACAGCTTGAAGCCGGTGTTGACGGCTTTATTTTAGGCGGATCATTAGGCGAAGCCAGTGTGCTTAGCGACGATGAAAAGTTTTCGTTACTGGAGCATACCATTGCTTTTGTTAATGGTAAAGTGCCTGTGATACTGAACATTGCCGAGCAAACCACCAAAGCAGCTGTAGCCTGTGCTCAAAAAGCGTTTGATACCGGTGCAGATGGACTGATGCTGTTGCCGCCAATGCGCTACAATAGCGAGGAACGTGAAACTCTTGCCTACATAGGTGCGGTTGCTAAAAGTACGCAGTTGCCGATCATGATTTATAACAACCCGGTTGATTATAAGGTTGAAGTTACGCTGAACATGTTTGAGCAGTTAGCTGCTTTTGATAATATTAAGGCGGTAAAAGAATCAACCCGCGATGTGTCAAATGTAACCCGGATGTTTAACCGTTTTGGTAACCGTTTTGCCGTATTTACAGGTGTTGATCCGTTGGCTATGGAAAGTTTAGTGATGGGTGCTGATGGTTGGGTTGCCGGTTTGGTTGATGCCTTCCCTAAAGAAACCGTTGCTATTTACCGTTTGGTAAAAGCTAACAGGATTGCAGAAGCTTTAGCTATCTACCGTTGGTTTTTACCTGTGCTTGAGCTTGATATCCACCCAAAATTAGTACAATATATAAAACTTGCCGAAGTTGCTACCGGTATTGGTACCGAAAATGTACGTGCTCCGCGTTTACCATTAATTGGCGAAGAGCGTGCTAAAGTGCAAAAGATCATCAATGACGCTTTAGCGGTACGCCCTGTATTGCCTGTAGGCAGCTGGGGAAAATTAAGCGAAGTTGAAGCTTAATATTCGATATCAAGTTAACCTATCTTAAAATTAAAGCTTGCAGTTAGCCTTTGGCTTTCTGCCTTAAGCTTTTGGCTTATATAATGAGTAGTAAAACATTTTTTTGTATAGATGCGCATACCTGCGGCAACCCGGTTAGACTGGTTGCCGGCGGCGGGCCAACGCTTAAGGGCGATAACATGAGCCAAAAGCGCCAGCATTTTTTAAAAGAGTACGACTGGATTCGTACGGGGCTGATGTTTGAGCCAAGGGGGCATGATATGATGTCGGGCAGTATATTGTACCCACCTCATGATCCCGCAAATGATGTGGCTGTATTGTTTATAGAAACCAGCGGCTGCCTGCCTATGTGCGGGCATGGCACTATAGGCACTATCACCATTGCTATTGAAGAGGGATTGATAACGCCTAGGGTACCCGGTATAGTGCGCATGGAAGCACCGGCAGGCCTTGTACTGATAGAATATAAGCAGGAAGGTAAAAAGGTAACATCAGTAAAACTGAGGAATGTTGCAGCATACCTTGCCGCAACAAATTTACAGGTAGAGTGCCCCGACCTGGGAATGCTGACCATTGATGTATCCTACGGCGGTAATTATTACGCCATTGTTGATCCGCAGCCAAATTTTGCCGGTCTTGAAAATTACACTGCCGGGCAGTTGATAGCCTGGAGCCAGGTGTTGCGCAAGCGTATTAATGAAAAATATCAATTTGTTCATCCACAGGATCCTACTATCAATACCTGTACACATATCCTTTGGGCCGGTGCTACGTTATCGGAAGATGCTACCGCCCGTAACGCTGTTTTTTATGGCGATAAAGCCATTGACAGATCCCCTTGCGGTACGGGTACATCGGCCCGCATGGCACAGTGGTTTGCAAAAGGTAAACTGAAAGTTGGCGAGCCTTTTATTCACGAAAGCATCATCGGTAGTAAATTTACCGGCAGGGTTGAGGAAGTGGTAAAGATCAATGAGATGGATGCTATTATCCCCAGTGTGGAAGGTTGGGCCAAGGTATATGGCTACAACACTATCAAGATAGATGACGACGATCCGTATGCTCACGGTTTCCAGGTGATATAAGGTTAATAAATAGATCAAGAAATATTAAATCCGTCATTGCGAGGTACGAAGCAATCCCCAACATTACAGAGCGACCAGCATGGCCGACCTGCCTATCGGGGATTGCTTCGTACCTCGCAATGACGGTTATGATTAAATTATACAATATTTAAGCTTTTGGCTTTATGCCTTTCGCTTTAAGCTTCAAAAAAATATGGCAAAAGTGCTGATCATTGGTGGTGGGATAGTTGGTTTAAGTTCGGCTTATTATTTACATAAGGCCGGGCACCAGGTTACGGTGCTTGATAAAGGTGATATGACCGATAACTGCTCATATGGAAACGCGGGTATGATAGTGCCAAGTCATTTTATTCCGCTTGCTACCCCTGGTATGGTTACACAGGGAATCCGCTGGATGTTTAACAGCAAAAGCCCTTTTTATGTTAAGCCATCCATCAACCCGCAATTAATTTCCTGGGGACTAAAATTTTTACAGAAAGCCAACGCCGGGCATGTGGAACGGTCGGCAGTACCATTAACCGAGCTTTCCTTATTAAGTAAGAAGCTTTACGAGGATTTGAGCAAAGAACCGGGTTTTGATTTCGGTTTGGTAGAGAAAGGCATCCTGATGTTTTATAAAACAGAAAAAGCAGGAGAAGAAGAAGCCCACATGGCCGAAAAGGGTAGGGAATTAGGTTTGGATATGGTAGTGCTTAGTCCGGCTGAGTGTGTTAAACTGCAACCCACCCTTAAGCTTGATGTATTGGGCGCGGTGCATTACCGTTGCGATGCGCACCTATCGCCAAATAAGCTAATGGCTGCTTTGATAAAATACCTTAAAGGTGCAGGTGTAAACCTGGTTACCAATAAAGAAGTAACCAAAATTGAAACTACCGCAGGTAAAGTAAGCGGCGTTTTATCATTTGATGAAAAGTTTACTGCCGATGAATACATTATTGCAGGTGGCTCATGGTCGCCGGCAATTGGGAAGCTGTTGGGTATAAAAATATTGCTGATGCCAGGCAAGGGCTACTCATTTAATGTGAAAGAAGAAATTCCATCCATGCAGATCCCGGCCCTGCTGGCCGAGGCCCGTGTTGCCATAACCCCTATGAATGGCGGTTTACGCTACGGTGGTACCATGGAACTGGATAAGATCAACAGCCGCATCAACACGAACCGGGTGAAGGGCATTGTAGAATCGGTGCCAAAATATTTCCCTGATTTAAAACCAGCTGTTCCGGCCGAAAAAGATACCTGGTTTGGTTTCCGCCCGTCATCTGCTGATGGCTTACCTTACATTGGCAGGAGTAATAAATTCAATAACCTCACTATCGCAACAGGGCATGGTATGATGGGGTTGAGCCTGGGCGCTGCGACAGGATTGCTGGCGCAGGAGATTATATCAGGTAAACCTACAACTATTAGTATTGAGGCTTTTGCGCCGGATAGGTCATAGTGTATTTTTAAATAATAAGACATAGGTTACCGTCAATTGCGAGGGGTGAAGCAATGAGCCCCCTTTAAATCTCCGCCGGTAGGGTTAATATCACAACGCCTCATCAACCAACTGCTTCAAAGCGTAATAACGATCATGCCTGCCCTCATTTTTAATATAAAAACACATCATGAATGCGGCATAATGCTTGTCGTTATTTATCCACGGAAAACTGCCAAATAAACCAGGGCTGCTTATGGCAGGTGTCGGGTTTTGTGGTCCGGATGCTTTCAAAACCCATTCGCCAAAACCGTATCCGGCATTGCCGGCTTCCTTTGGAGCATAGGCCACCTTTACAGCAGAGGCAATTCGGTCGGTCTGCATTTCGTTCACGCTTTTTTCAGTCAGAATTTGTTTACCGTTGTAAGTGCCTTTGTTTAGGATCATCACCAAAAAGTTCAAATAATCGGCAGGTGTACTCCATGCGCCTCCGGCCGGGAATGCTACGGGGCCTTTTCCAAAATCGGTATTAACCATACCACATGGCCCGGCAATGCGTTCAGCAAACAGCGTTTCAAAATTTTTACTGCTTATTTTTTCAATAACAGCCGCTGCCATCTGCAGGCCCACATTGCTATACCTGAACAGGGTTCCGGGTTTGCCTTCTATTGGCATCCCTGCAATGTTTTGAATGGATTCATCCATACTATGAATGTCTTTCATATCCTGCAGGCTTTTTTTTATTGGCGGGGCTTTAATGCCGGTTAGATGCGAAAGGCACTGGCTAATAGTAATACCACCCTTGCCGCTTTTTGAAAGTACGGGCAGGTATTTGCCAACAGTATCAGTCAGTTTTAATTTGCCTTCATCTACAAAGGTCATTACCAGGGCTGCGCTAAGCCATTTGCTGCAGCTGGCAACTGGTATTTTGGTGTTAGGGTTGAAGCTATCCAGGTTTGGTGTTTTGCCCATTTTGCGGGCTATCATTTTGGTGGCAAATCTTTGCTTCATACTCATGTCTGTCTTTATGCCGGTGTAAATTATTTTTCCTTCCTTATAAACCATTAATACACATCGGCCACCCATTTTTTCGGTATTGTCTGTCAGCCATTGGTCTACCTTTTCAAAATGGTGCTGGGCTTTTGCTATCGCGACAGCAAAAATAAAAAACAGCATCGTTAGGATCTTTTTCATGATATCAGCATAAATTATAAATAAGCATAAAGTAAATATGCGGCGCTTTAGGTTATTGGAATGATTTAGCCTTTTGCTTAAACTGGCTTTTCATGCCCTCTTCAAATTCTTTGTATTGTTTAAACTGTTCAGCAGTAAAAACGGGTTCCAGTTCCGCATCTTTAGCTTCCTGGAGTTTCCTGACCTGCCTGAATTTACTCATGCGGCCATCATCGCTTTTTAGTATCACCTGCATTTTGCGGGCATAGGTCAAATTTATTACCCTTACCTTTTCAGCCTGTACACTATCCAGTTTTAATTTGGTGATCATAACGCCGCTTTGATATTTCGCCCTGTCTTCGGGTGTAGAGTTTTTAAGATCTTTTCCTACGCCTTGCGCTATAGCTGGTTTGCTCAGTATAAGCATGAAAGCCATTATGCCTATCATGAACCAATCCTTTGTTGTTATTCCGTAATTTTTCATTGCTTATATTTTAGCTAAAATACTGTTTACCACTGAATAGCGTAGCTTGCGCCGCTATTTAATACTAATGTTGCCTTGTTACTACCCAGGAAGGTAATGGTACCGTTAAAGCTGAATTTATTACCAGATGATGAAGTGCCTGAAACACTAACCGCTGCTGTGCCCGACAGGATCTTCAACGTGGTTTTATCCACTGTGATATTTGATGAGGTGATGCTGAGGTTACTTGTAAAGGTATACTTACGGGCAATTTTTGAAGTTTGTGTACCTGTGCGGGTATAGGTAGTGTTAAGTACATAAGCAGTAGCGGAAGGCTGAAGACCGGTAAGCACAAATCCGCCGGTGCTTTTATCGTCCGATGACATCCTTAAACCATCATAAGTGCTGCTGCCATTAAAGTTAAAGGTTAACTGGCTGGGTACTATGCCTGCACAGGCAAGTGTATAATCCCAGCTGAGGCTGTAGTTGTAGGATGGCGTTGCACCGCTTGCACTTGATTTGCTGATGGTAGAGTCTTTTTTTACGCCACAGCTTAGGGTTACGGTTTTGTAAATACTTACCGAGCTGCTGGCCTGTAGGGTGAGGCCGCCGGTTGTTGGTACAACCGCGTCTGTAGCTACTTCGGCTGCGTCAGCCTCGGTAACGGTGGTTGAACTACTTGCTGCGCCATCTTTTTTGCAGGAATTTAAACCTAATGTAAGGCCCGATACTATTAATAACATTACCGTTGTTGTTTTCACGTTTTTCATAATATTAAATTTTAATGTTTGGATTATTATCTTTTATTTGATTTTGAATAGTTTTTGTTTTGAAGGATCAGGATACTATCGGATCATAGTTTTGCTTGCCGATTGGAGGACTTTTTAGGTTAATTGCAGCTGCCTTTTTCTTTGTTTCAGATAGCTTTTTACTGTTGAATAAGCTTATAAACCCTTGAGCGACCAGCACAAAAGGGTTGTTGCTTACAAAGCCTGTGGTAAGTCCGTAGTTTACTTTCTCGGTTTCTGGCTGATAAGTGCCGAACAATTTGTCCCAGATGATGAGCACACCACCAAAATTTTTATCGATGTAAATTGGGTTGCTGCCATGGTGAACGCGGTGCGATGAGGGCGTATCCATTATATTTTCTATTACGCCCAGTTTACCCACAACCTCGGTATGTAAACAGAACTGGTAGGCCAGGTTTAAGGCATAGGAGATCACGATAAAATCTGTTGGTAACCCCAGCAGTGCTGCCGGTATAAAAAACAGCGGACTAATAATTGCCGAGAACCAGTTGAGTCTATAGGCAGCTGTAAGGTTCATATGCATGGCCGAATGGTGAATTAAATGAAATGCCCATAATGGTTTCCAATGGTGCGAAACACGATGAAACCAGTAATAAATAAAATCGGCAGTAAAAAATGTCAACGCGAAAACCCAACCATTGCGGGGTAAATTGAACGGTGCTATGCCTGTAAAAAAGCCCAGCACAGCTAACTGGTAACCTGCAAAAATGTATTTAGAAAACTGGAAACCAGCGAATACTGAAAGATTGGCGAACGTTTCTTTGATATCATAAGTACCTTTTTCTTTTTTCCAGCTCCAGATGATCTCGGCGGTAACAAGTACCAGCAGGAGTAATAATATGTATATGCGGTAGGGGCCAACTTGATGGTTCATTTTCCTGGTATTTAAATTATATATCTTTTTGATTGACAATATAAAGTTGACCAGAAAGCGCGGCTTAAATTTTGAGAAACCCGATGAAGCTGAAAAACCGGGGGGCGAAATGATTTTATTAAGGAAAAAGTTTTGTGTATAGCTATGGGGTTCGCACTAAACAACAACCGATAAGAAATCCGAAATCGAACATCCGAAATCCGGCTCTTAGCTATCCATCCAATGCTTAAACTCCGGTACGCGGGCCTTGCTGATGAGGATGCGCTCGGGCGGTTCGGGTTTCATTTTTAGTGATAATCGTCCGTTGAAATAAAAATCTACCTCGGTTAAGGAATTACGGTTGATAATGAACTGGCGGTTGGCCCTGAAGAACATGCCCGGTTCCAATTGCTGCTCCAACTGCTCCATGGTAAACTCAATATTGTATTGATGACCATCAACCGTTTGGGCATACACAATTTCATGGACGGTATAAAACCAGGTTATTTTGGTCGTTTCAACCGGGATCAGTTTATTCCTGAAATGTACCAGGAAAGATTTTTTATAAGGCCTGGCCAGCGTTTTCATCTGCTCCAATAATTGAGCAAATGGTAAGCTATCTTCAACCGTGGGCTTTTGGGTTATCCACCTTTTAAACTTGGTAAGCGCCTGTTCAATTTCTGCCTCATTAAATGGTTTTAGGATATAGTCGATGCCATTATTTTTAAAGGCCTGGATAGCATAATCGTTATAAGCGGTTACAAATATTACCGGTTTCAGGATCTCTACCTGCTTAAAAATATCAAAAGATAAACCATCGGCCAGGCGAATGTCCATAAAAACAAGATCATAACCTTCGCGATGGGTATCGAACCATGCTGCGGCATCCTTAACATCGGGTAACGAAGCCGCTATATTGATTTGCTCATCAATGGTTTGCAAAACATGGGCAAGGTTACGGGCGGTAACCGGCTCATCCTCTACAATAACTATACGCAGCTTATCCATGTTGCAAAGGGAGTTTAACTGTGAAACGGTTATTTGTCCTTTCAATATCAATATCTTGCTGAAGCAATATTTTATAACGCTGGTTAAGATTGGAGAGGCCGGTTCCGGTACCCTCTGCATCAACCGGGTTAAGGCTATTACTGACCAATAAATAGTTGCCGGCAATGCTAATTGAAACCAATAGAGGCACCTTAAGTGTAGCCGCATTGTGCTTGGCCGCGTTTTCTAACAATGGCTGTAAGGATAAATGAGGAAGTTTATATTTAAGAAACTCGTCGCCAACCTCAATGTTAAATTCAAAGGCATCTTCAAAGCGCATTTTTAGTAACTGTGCGAATGATTTTACCATGGTTAATTCCTCGGCCACGGTGACTAAATTATTGACTGGCTTTACCAGTGTGTACCTGAAAACGTACGATAAATGTTTGATGTATTGTTGTGCCAAAGGCGGATTCTCCCGCACTACACCCGATAGGCTGCTTAACGAATTGAACAGGAAATGGGGGTTAAGCTGCTCTTTCAGCAGCTCCAGTTCGGCAATGGTGTAGGCGTTTTTTAGTTGTTCGTTTTCCTGTACCTGCTGCTTGTTTTGGCGTAAAAGCAGGATGATCCTGATTATAATGCCCACCAGCAGCGCCCCTAATGCAAAACGTGTAAAATAGCCCAGCCAAAACGCTCCTTTAATTTGATTTAAACTAAAAGCGAACAATCGTTTTTGTATGGCTCCGCAAACGACCATACATGCAAAGGAAATAAGAAAATTATAAATAAGATAAGGCAGATATTTGTTGTTATCACGGTAAGTTGAAAGCTGGCCGTTTTTTAAGTTAAGGTAGAAGAACAGGTAACAAAACGCAAATTGCGCGAGGAGCTGAAACAGGTATTCGCCCAGGTTAAAACGCCAGTAATGGGCCACAATACCGTTTTCGCGTAAAGCCAATGACTTTCCGCTATTCAGCAACAGGGCAATTAGYAACGAACTGTAAAACCATAACTGCTTCCCGGTTTTTTCCATCAGGCAAATCTACCTAAAGATAAACATCAGCTGGTGAAAATTACAGGTGAAGCTGAAAATATCGGCGGTGAAATAATTATGTTTTTACAGGTAGCAACTTCACATATGGTAGTTTTTTAACATCTTTACGGGTAAAGAGCCGGTAAATATAATTTGGAAACTTAATAAAGGTGGTTTGCTTTGAGTTGCAGTAAAATATCCGCAAGAATATTAGTCTGTGCTCATGTCTTACAGCCTACATCAGGAGAAAGCAGGTGGTTGACCTTAAGTTATAACATGTTAAAATTAAGATATATTGATGCTTTAAGGGGGCTGGCAATTTTGGCGGTTGTAATTGTGCACACTTCCATGGTCGGAAACAATAAGCAGCTTCCTGATTTAGTAACTCATGTATTAGGTCGTGGCGCAAATGGCGTTCAGCTATTTTTTTTTATAAGTGCCTTTACCTTATTCCTTTCCATGCATACAAAGAGCCGAGAAGATAATTTTATAGGTAATTTTTTTATTCGCCGTTTTTTTAGGATCGCGCCGATGTATTATTTAGCTATAATTTACTATTTATGGCAGGATGGTTTTGGCGGAAGATACTGGCTTGGAGACGCACCCGGAATTACCGGCGGTAATATCATAGCCAATGTGCTTTTTTTACATGGTTTTAATCCTTACTGGATTAATAGCCTGGTGCCGGGAGGTTGGTCAATTGCTGTTGAAATGTTTTTTTATCTTATAATACCATTTTTATTTTACAAGGTAAATAATGCCCAAAAGGCGGCGATCTTTTTTATTTTAAGTGTTGTTTTTCGTTACCTGTTAGATATGGTGTTTCGCAAATTCCACCTTATTGGCAACGACATTTTATGGTATAATTATATTTACTTTTATTTTCCAAGCCAGCTTCCCGTGTTTGCACTGGGGATTTTATTTTACTTTGTGATAAAGGATAATTACCAGTTAAAAGTAAAGTCGTATATAATACTCATYGCCGCTACCTTTTTACTTTTGCAATATGTGGGTATAGTTATATTACCCGATTATGTTTTTTGTACCATAGCATTTTTTGTATTAGCCCTTGCATTAAGCAAGTATGAATATAAAATTATAGTTAATACAGTTATTGTCCACATGGGTAAAATAAGTTTTAGCATGTATTTAACACATTTTGCTGTGTTGAATTGGTTAACCAAATATAACATGCTTGATTTTATTCCTGTTTCAGGCCCGATCACAACTATGGGCAATTATGCAATAAGGTTAAGTTTAGTTTTGGCAATAACCATAGCGGTTTCCTCCGTGCTGTATAAATTTGTTGAATTACCAATGCAACGGATTGGCTATTTTTTTATAAAAAAGAGAGAAGCTAAAATGGCTTTACGGGCTAATTGAATGTGATACTATTGTTATGGTCGTATCCCAGACTATACATAGATTTAATAATTGCCGATCCCCTCTTAAATTAAAATATCTACCTCCTTTAAATTTCCTACATAGCCATCTTTTTACAAAAGTTCCCTTAACTTATCGAAGCTTTTTAACATCTTTACGAATACAAAAAGTAAAAATTCATTAGCGATCTATGCAGCATTGGTTAGTAAAGTCAGAACCCGTAAAATATAGCTGGGAAAAATTTAATAAAGACGGCCGCACCTTTTGGGATGGCGTGCGTAACTACCAGGCCCGCAATAATTTAAAACTGATGCAGGAGGGCGACCTGGTGCTGTTTTACCACAGTAATGATGGTAAGGAGGTGGTAGGTATAGCCAAAGTGGTAAAAGAATTTTACCAGGACCCCACTACCACGGATCCTAACTGGGTGGTGGTTGACCTGTCGCCGGTTGAAGCGCTTAAAAAACCGGTAACACTGGAGGTAATAAAAGCCGACGAGCAACTAAAAGATGTGGGCCTGGTACGCCAGGGACGCTTATCTGTTATGGCGCTAAAACGCGAAGAGTTTGACAGGATCCTGGAACTGGGCAGTTAATTACCATGGCATCAAAAATCAATAGCAGTATAAAAGCAGCAGTAATAACAATAGTGTTGTTTTTGCCTCATGCTGTAATTGCGCAATCACCATTTGCGGGGCTCGAAAACCTGTTTCCCGTTCCGCAAAATTATGTGGTAAGGCATATTACAAAGCCACYGGTTATTGATGGGGATATTGATGATGCCGCATGGCAACAAGCTAAATGGACCGGCGACTTTGTGGATATTGAGGGCGATTTGAACCCCAAACCACCGCTGCAAACCAATGTTAAAATGCTTTGGGACGATAAATACCTGTATGTGGCCGCCCGTATAAATGACCCGCAGGTTTGGGCTACCTTAAAAAATCATGATGATATTGTATATCACGATAATGATTTTGAGCTGTTTATTGATCCTGCTGCCACCACGCATACTTATTATGAGATTGAGGTAAATGCGTTAAACACCATTTTCGATTTATTTTTAAACAGACCTTACCGTAACGGCGGCGGCGGACTTATAGGATGGGATGCAAACGGCCTGCTATCGGCCGTAAAGGTGCAGGGTACATTAAATAATACAGCTGATACCGATAAGGGATGGACGGTTGAAATGGCTATCCCTTTTCGTGCTATTACAATGGGTTTCAGCTCCCGGATCCCTAAAGATGGAACGATATACCGGATCAATTTTTCGAGGGTGCAGTATGATACCAAAATTGTTGATGGCCGTAATGTAAAGTTGAAAGATTCAACCGGACGTGATCTGCCCGAACATAACTGGGCATGGTCATCGCAAGGCGAGATCAATATGCACACTCCCGAGCATTGGGGTTACCTGCTGTTTAGTGAGCACGAGGCGGATGATGTGGTGTTTACTATGCCTTATGCCGAGGAGCAAAAGAAGTACCTGTGGCTGGTTTACTACCGCCAAAAATTGTGGCACAGGCAGCACCATGAATATGCATCTTCGCTTGGTAAATTGGGGGTAAATGGTAAATACAATATTGCCGGGAACAGCAATAAGTTAAAATTGGAGGCTACCAAAAGCCAGTTTGAAGCTACCGTAACAGATAGAAAAACTAACATAACCTATACCATAAACCATGAAGGTTTCATAGAACAATTAAAACCGATACGACCATGAATAAGCGCCAATTTTTAAAAGCCGGTTTATTGGCCGGAGTTGCCTCGCAGTTGCCTTTATTAGGTACCGCCGCGGTGGTGAATACCCCTAACCCTAAGAAAAAAGTAAAGAAAAACTGGATCTGGATAAACCCCAATCTGAAAGATATAGACGATGAGCTGAAGGCCAACTATGCGGCATACAAGGCAAAAGGGATAACCGGGATATTTTTTGAGAACGATAGCGAAAGGCATTTTCGCGCGGCCAAAGCTGCCGGAATGGAAGCCCATCGCTGGATATGGACCTTTAACCGGGCCGAACTGCTTACCGAACACCCGGAATGGTACAGCAAAAACCGTAACGGCGATTCGTGCGCCGATAAACCGCCCTATGTAACATACTACCGGTGGCTTTGTCCATCGCGCCCGGAAGTACAGGATTACCTGACCAGTACGGTTGATAAGATTTTGGCACTTGATTATGTTGACGGCATCCACCTGGATTACGTGCGTTATTGCGACGTTGTACTGCCAGTAAATCTTTGGGATAAATATAAAATAGAGCAAACCAAAGAACTGCCCGAGTATGACTACTGTTATTGCGAGATTTGCCAGGCCAAATTTAAGGAGCAGTACGGGCAGGATGTTAAAGCCATCCAATACCCCGAAGCGAGCCTTTCCTGGCGCTTGTTCAGGTATGGTAATATTATCAGGGTAGTAAACAGCATTTCGGCAATAGCCAAACAACATAGAAAAGCAATTACAGCGGCCGTTTTCCCAACGCCCGAAGTTGCCCGCCGCAACGTACGGCAAGACTGGACAAACTTTCACCTCGATGGCGTATGTCCGATGATATACCATGGCTTTTATAAAGAAGGTGTAAGCTGGATAGGCGATGCCGTGGCCGAAGGTGTTCACTTTTTAGATGGTAAATTTCCGCTGTATGCCGGTTTGTATATCTCTGATTTTAAAAATGATGAAGAAGTACGTTCCGGAATACAATATGCCTTGAAGAATGGCGCTGCCGGGATCTCATTTTTTGGGAAGGTAACGCCTACTATTTTGGATATCCTACACGAGGAAATGAAAGGGTAGATGTGCAGATATGCAGATTTCAGATGTGCAGATGATTTATAATACAGTAGTACTAAGTTACCGTCATTGCTTCGTGCATCGCAATGGCGGTAGTTTTATAGGTTAGAGTGTATCAGAACGCTTTTCGTCCTTATTCCTTCGTCTTTCAATCTTTCGTCCAAAAACCTAACCTCTCAACTTATCCAGCAGGTGGCTAAGCTGATCTGCTTCTTCGGAGCTAAGGTTACCTTGGAGTACTTCGCGGGTTTTAAATTCCTCGTCCATTTTGGCAAGGGTTTGCAGGCCAAGTTCACTGATACGGATATCAACCGCGCGGCGGTCTTTATTATTGGTACAACGCGAAACCAGTTCCTTCTGAATCAGCCGGTCGACGATGCGTGAGGCATCAGACATTTTATCAATCATTCTTTCCTTAAGCAAATTGATTGTTGCCGGTTTTGGATATTGCCCTCTTAATATGCGCAGGATATTAAATTGTTGCTGCGTAAGGTTATACTTATCAAAATGACAACGAAATGCATTGTTTAGCCAGCCAGAAGTATAACTGATGTTGATTACTACTTTGTGGTAATTATCTTCAAATTTATTGCTTTGTATTTCGTCCTCTATCCGCATAATAGTTTTAATGACTAAAGTACAAATATGTTTATTTATTTTTAAATTGTTGTTACCGCATCAGGCTATTGGTATGAGGCTTAATTCTCATTATTTG
>NZ_JBFUKF010000019.1:0-29526 GCF_056400985.1 Mucilaginibacter sp. P4_G9
AAACTGCAGGATGATGGCTCCATAAAAGCTGCTGATGAGGCGATAAAGCTGATAACGGACGCTAAATAGATTGATGAATAAAACAAGCCATATGAAGTTTTGAAAACTTCATATGGCTTTAATAACTTCTTTTATTTAATTTTTTTTGCCTCGTTCTTACGCCCGTTTTGATAGAGGATAACCGACGTTACTTTTCCCGCGGCATCTTTAATTACTTCTAAATCGGCAAGGAAACTTTTAGGGAAGAATTTATTCTGCGCTTCGGGATAGATAGGAAATTTAGGCTGACCTGTGGCTTGTGCATACAATTGGTTTCCATCCCTGCTTAACGTTATTATAAAGTCGGGTTTAAGCGCGTATTGGCCTGTATAACTCTCCAGGTCCGAATCACTAACCTTAACCAATGTTTTTACGGTATTTAAAAGCAGGCCTTTAAAGTTGTAAACCTTGGCTACGCTATTAACCACCTCCTGCATAATTTCACTGTTATCCGAGTTAACCATAACAACAATGCCATTACCATCCTTAAGGCTTCCGTAATACTGGCACCTGAAACCCTCATTTGCACCCCCATGCTGAAAGTATTTTGTACTATCTACATTAGTGGTTGCAATAAATACGCCCAAAGCCGCATTGGCGTTTTGGAAGGGAGTTAACCTGAGCTTTGTAGTTTGCTGATCCAATACCCTGGCCGACTTACCCTCGTAAGCCAATTGTGTTTCAATAATATACTTAGCCAAATCTGTTGGATTTGTCCACAAACCGGCAGCGGCCTGCTCGGGATAAACATGGTATTTACCGGGAATTGCTTTTCCATTTGTATCATACCCTGTAGATAACAAAGAGGGCTTTGCACCAGTCGGGGGTTGTGTATAGGTACTGGAGGTCATGCCCAAAGGCTGCAGTACATTTTTTTTCATATAATCTGCATATGGCTGGTTGGTAACATCCATAACTATCATTTGAGAAATGGTAATACCTCCGCCAGAATATTCCGACCTTAAACCAGGTTCATACATTGAACGAATCGGGTCGGAATTTGCCGGTTTTTGTCCATTTAATATCTGAACAACTGATGGCAATGGCTGGCCTTGTTCATATCCTCCAAAACCATGAACCGTTAGTCCGCCTGTGTGGCTTAACAGGTTTGCGATATTTATTTTTTTACCTTTAGCAAGGCTATCATAAGGAAATTTCCAGCTTTTTAAATAGGTATTAATATCTGCATATAAGTCTATTTTCTTTTCCTGAACCAGTTTCAGAACGCCTACGGCATTGATAGATTTACTGATGGAAGCGGCCTGAAAAAGTGTTTGCGGGGTAACAGGTATTTTTAAACTATCGTCGGCCAATCCGTAGCCCTTTGCCCAAAGTACGTGATAGTTTTGAATCACGGCCAGGCTTAATCCGTGTACTTTGTAATAAGCCATGCGTTCCTGTAATGTTTTTGGTGTTTCATCTTTGAATTGTATGGGGCTGATTAAATTAGATTCAACCTGCTTGATTTTATCATTGATATCATCCTGCCCATAAACACATGCCTGGCTTAAAGCCAATGCCATTAACACAAAAAATAAACGTAAAGTCTTCATATGAGTGATTAATTATAGGTGTATAATTATTCCTGCTTCAAATACAAAGCCAATATTTAACCAATTAACAATCAATCAATTACACAGATTCCCATTATAAATATGTTCGTATATGGACGGTGTCGTGCGATATTGAACGCTGTAAACAAAAAAGGCAGGTACTTAAACTGTGTAAAGGAGCTTTCGACTACATAGTAATCATGGTGCTTTAATTTTAACAAACTTCAAATGCATCACCCGCCAGCTATCCACCTCAAAACCTGTAATTTGTTTTGCTTTATTCCGGGTGACTAAAAGGTGTTTCATATACCAGGTGTCATTAAGCAAATGGTCTGCTCCAAATAGCGTCAGCTTCGTGTCGTTATATTTGTTATTGGTTAAATAAAGCTGGTGGTCTTTTAATATTATTTTATAAGTACAATCTAATTCGGGGCTATAATAAATACCGGTGTAGGCCAGCAAACTTTTATCGTCAGCTTGCATTTTGTTTGGCAATCTGGTAAAACGGTACGCATCGCCCGGCGTATTCATGGTCAAATCGTAATCTCCGGGTTGTTGGTTGAAGTTGAATTTAATACCGGGAACATAAAAAATAGAATAGGTGTTTTTCGATTCTCTTGTCAGCAGGTAATCACTCGTATTTGTTCCCATACGTTGATACAGACTATCATTTTTAAGTGTTAAACTCATTGTCATGTTCACCTCGTTACTAAAATAGTCCCCTTGTTGTTTTTCTACAAAAGGCAGCTCCGCAACAGGTATTTTGACATCCCTCTTCTTTTCTTCCGCCTTTGGTACGGCTGTTTTTTCCGAAATCAAAAGATCTGCAATTTGGCCGGCTTTTTCCCGGGCATATATTTCACTCAAATTACTCAAAACAATAATACCTGTTTTCAGTTCGGGGAAAACGGTAATATAGGTACGGTAACCGGCATCTGCCCCATCGTGCTGGTATTGTTTCCACCCTTTATAATTTGCAGAAATAATTCCTGCAGCATAATCCAGTACAGTTCCATCATTTAGTTTGGTTTTTTGGGTAAGCTGTAATATGGATTGTTGATTGCCTGCCCTGGTATCGTAAAAATTCATAACCCATTTGGCCAGGTCATTAATAGTAGAAAAAAGACTGGTGGGGCCTACGGTAGAGTAGCTTAAAATATTATTGCTAAAACTGGTATTGTCTTTTCTGTCGTAAGCGTATACTCTGTTCTTTTCTATCTCGGTATAATCATCATGAAAATGAGTACTGGCCATTCCCAAAGGTTTAAATATCGCCGAGTCTGTAAATTTTCTTAGTGACTGGCCAGATATTGCTTTCACAATTTCTGCCAGTAAGGTGTATCCACTGTTGGAGTAAATGAATTTGTCGCCGGGGTTAAAATTAAGCGCCTGCTGCTTACTTAAAATTTTAATGATATGTTCCTGGGTGATCACATCATCAATCCTGGTTCCCGAAATGCCCAGCAGTTGCCACTGGTCCCTTATTCCGCTTGTATGATTTAGCAGGTTACGGACAGTTATTTTTTGCCCGAGATTTGGGAACCACAGCAGATATTTACGGATATCGTCGTCCAGGTTAAGCTTACCTTGTTGTGCCAGCAAAACAATAGCATAGGCCGTGAATTGTTTAGACACTGATGCCAGATGATATACAGTTTCTGGTGAGTTGGGTATAGCATATTCCAAATTTGCCATACCATATCCTTTAGAGAAAACAAGCGTGTCGTTTCTGACAATGCCTACTACACAACCGGGACTTTGAGTTTTGTTCCAGTATTCAAAAATAGAATTGATTTTTTTAACAACCGGATCAGGTAATGCCTGGGCCCACACTTTAGCACCCGCTATTAAGATAAAACAAAGCGAAAGGCAAAATACACGTGTTTTAAGCATTTAGGTGATAATTAGGTTTATTTCTGGTTAGTATAATTGCCGCACTAGCCGCTTTTTATTCCTTCGCTACCGTCCCATAAATGGGGACGGCAATGAACTTTTAAGCTACCTTAAACGGGATCAGTCCTTAAATCATTGCCGTTGGGCTTCAGCCAACGGTTAAATTGAAAGAAATGAGTTAGGGCTTTAGCCAAAAAATATTATAGATATTTAAAAGCGATTTCCCTGGGTAGCCGGAGACAAACTAACCCAAAAAAAAAACGCCTCATAATCACTTATGAGACGGCCTTTTTTGTTAGTATTTAAACACCGGCTTTTACATCCTGCATATTGTAATGCTTTAATATATCGTCAGGTACGCCTGTCCATTTATTAATGTTGTTACCAACAAAACCAACATCGTCAATACCCATTTTTGTGGTATAAAAACCCGATGCGGTTAAATCGCGCATGCGGTTAAAAAATGCTACACCCTGAGCCATTTCGGGTTTGGCTTTATTGGGGTAGGCTATCATATCTACCAGCTCAATTTGCTGGGCTTTGCTGCAATCGGTAAAAACCTTACCATAGCGGTTAAGGCATTGCAGATCAAGCCAGCGCAGGCCGCCGCGCATGGGGGTTTGATGATCCGGGATATCCTTCACAATAAACTCGATAAAATCTGGCACTTTGGCATCAGATGCGCTGCCCGATTTTGCGTCTTTAGGGATAATAATATCGCCCAGCACCGTAATAGTTGCCATTTCTGCCGCAGTGAAAAACTTGTCGGCATGCAGCTTTTTATCGCGTTCAAGCTCGTAGGGCTGGCGTCCGGCTTCTGCTTCGGCCGCTGCCGGGGCTGCTTCTTCTGTTTTGGGGGTACCGGGTTTACAGGCTTCCAGTAATAATCCTGCCGAAAGTGTGGTAAAGCCTAATGCTTTAAGGGAGTCACGTCTGTTCATGATATTTTATGGATTTGCTTGTTAAACGTTTAGTGCTTTTCTTTGCTGTAATATATATTCCGCGGTACGCATAGACATAGCCAGGATGGTCCAGGTAGCGTTTTTATCGCCCTGTTGTACAAACGGCGCGGCATCAACCACAAAAAGGTTTTTACAATCATGCGCCTGGCACCATTTATTCAAGGCCGATTTTTTAGGATCGTTACCCATGCGTATGGTACCCACTTCGTGGATGATCTTGCCGGGAGCTTCTAAACCGTAATTAGTTTCGGGGCCTTGCGGACCACCATAAATGGCGCCACCCATATTGTGCATAATTTCCTGGAAGGTTTCCTGCATGTGCTTAGCTTGCTTAATCTCATCATCGGCCCATTTGTAATGGAAGCGCAATACCGGGATCCCATATTTATCAACCACATTAGGGTCTATTTCACAATAGTTATCATAACGTGCTATAGCAGTACCACGGCCCGCCATACCAAACTGGGTACCGTAAAAACGGCGGTAATCGTCTTTTAATGATGCCCCGTAACCACCGGCTTCTTTCATTTTACCATCGCGGCCAGGTACAGCCCCGTTCATATTGTGAATGCCGCTGCCAAAGCCATATGATGGCATGTGCATGCCACCACCATATTCAATATGATAACCACGCGGAAAATCCAGTTTTTTATTATCAAGCCACCATGGCGAGTAAATATGAACACTGCCTACGCCATCCTCATTATATCGTTTACGATCCATTAACTGTGGCAGGAAACCTCCGGCGCTTGAGCCGGTTGAATCATGCAGGTAACGCCCCACAACACCACTGCTATTGGCCAGGCCACCCGGATGTTCTGCTGATTTTGAGTTGAGCAGGATCCTGGCCGATTCACCCGCGCTTGCACCAAGAATAACCGTTTTGGCATTTACCTGGTACTCCTGCAGGTCCTCCCTGTTTACATAGGATACACCGGTAGCCAATCCCTCTTTATTGGTGATCACTTCGCGTACCATGGCATTGGTGATCACTTTTAAATTCCCGGTTTTTACAGCCGGAATAACCAGGCATGATGAGGCCGAAAAATCGCCGTAAACCTTACAGCTACGGCCGCATTGCCCGCAGAAAAAACATGCGCCACGGTCTTTATTCCCCGGTAAGGCCTCTGTTAAAACCGAACCTCGACCCGGGATAATAGTTACCCCAGCCTTTTTAGCACCCTTTACAATATACAGCTCGTTAAGCCTTGGTTTGGGCGGTGGCAGGTAAATACCATCCGGTTCGTTCTCCAAGCCTTCTTTGGTTCCATAAATACCAATCATGCGGTCAACCTTATCATAATAAGGCTTTACGTCATCATAGGTTATTGGCCAATCGTCGGTAAGGCCATCTTTGGCCTGGAAATCGCGCGGGCCCATACGCAACGAAATCCGCCCCCAGTGATTGGTACGTCCGCCCAGCATCCGCGAACGGAACCAGTAAAACTCGGTTTTATCTTTTGTGGTGTATGGCTCGCCATCAATTTGCCAGCCGCCATAAGCAGCATCAAAATCGCCAAACGGACGGGTTGTACCCGCACCGCGGCGCGGCGATTCCCAGGGCCATTTCAATTGTTGTGAATCCTTCTGCGGATCGAAGTAGGCGCCCGCCTCAAGCATCAGCACCTTAATACCGGCGTTGGCCAAAACATAACCGGCCATGCCCCCGCCGGCACCCGAACCAACAATTACCACATCGTAGGTTTCCGATGACTTTTTAATTTGTAGATCGTTCATATTATCTCAAAAATATCCTTTGTGTAATACAGGAAAAATGCACGGTTTATACATGCATTCATTGAATGGAATTATTGGTATAAATATATTGAACGCTATGCGTAAAGTATATCTATTCTATGTTAAAAATTTTATAATTGCTTAATTGATATATCTCGGAATGATATCACATGCCCATGATCCTGCAAAGCGATATGGCCTTTAGGGTATGCGGCAAAATCTGTCCAGGTTTTAAATTTGCTGTTGGCAATAAGTTGTTTCCACTCATCGCTGCCTATCTGGGTTTCAACTATTTTGGTCCCGTTTAGCCAAAAAGTAAGGTGACCGTCTTTTTTACGCAGCTTAACTTTATTCCATTCGCCGGCAGGTTTTGCAACATCCTTTGAGGGGGCTTTCATATCATACAACGAACCGGCAAGATGGTTGGCTTTTTTATTGTCGCTGGCATCTTTATTATCAAGCACCTGCATTTCAACACCGGTAACATAAGTCTCGCTAAATTTAGGATCTTCATGAACGCCAAAAATAATTCCGCTGTTACCTTCCTTGGTGATATTCCACTCCAGGGTTAGCTCATAGTTTTCATATTCAGCATCGGTAACCAGGTCGCCCTGTTGTTCAGCTTTAGGGTCAAGCTGTAAAGCGCCGTCTACAACTTTCCATGCGCCGGCGCCCGTTTTTAAATAAGTATGCCAGCCGGTGGTTGTTTTACCATCAAACAATGGCTTGGTTTGGGCCAATACAGCAAAATGCAGGGCAGGGATAGCCATCAGGCTCAGTAAGATTTTTTTCATCGGTTTTGTTTTATAATTAATGGAGATATACCTTTAGGTTGGTTAAATATATCTGCTTTTTGTTAATGCTAAAACGATTATCGGAAAAATAAATTACAAACAAGCGCGATTGGCTTTGTAAAAATATGGATATACAAATTAACTGTAAGTTTAACGTCATAAGTCCGGAATAATTCTGACTTTAGACTTACGACTTCGGACTCCAGACTTAGAACTTAATCCCTGGCATGCTTATGGAAACCAAAAGATAAACCGGCCGCTATACCAACGGTAACATAGCCATAGCTATCCTGGAAACTTTGGTTATAATCGTCCTGGCCGCGGTAGCCGCCGCCAAGCATAAAAGCCGTACCCTGCATAAAGGGGAATGAGTAATAATATTTAAGGCTTACGTTTAACCTTTTTTTGATATCGATAGCCGAGTAATTATCGTACTTATCAGCAATGTAGGTAAAATCAAACTGGATGCGTTGCCAGTTTTGGTAGGTAGTTCTTTCCTGCTCCAGGGGATCGTCATAAGCTTTCACAATATTATACATGCGACTGCCATTAATGCGGATAAACCCATAATGGTTTTTTAAATTTTCTGAAAGGCCAAGGTTAAACAGCCCCGAATGTACTTCAAGGCCTATGTTATCATAGCGGTTAATGGTAAGGCCGGGTTTATCAACCCGTTTGCCGGTAAAATAGGTAAGCGTGTAAAAGTTAGTAGTAAATTTACCGCTATCAACGTTAAAGCTGCCATCTTTATTTAATGATGGCCCCCGGGCACCGTTTGAATGATGCGAATAAGCCAACGACAAAAACTTCGGCTTAAAAGTATCCTCATTAAGCCGGTAAAACACGGTCCCGTTTGGCATATAGCTTGGCGATTTTACCGGCGCTCCCCGGCTATTCAGCAGGCGAATTTTTACCCTTGAGCTAAACACAAAAAAGAAACGTGATTTTGGGGTACTGAACAGGATAAAATTGGGCGACAGATCGGTGGTAAGCTGAGTTTTTACTTTGTTGAAATAATCGTTCCCGGCCATCGAAAGCCTCATGTTTTCCTCAAAAATATTATCAAATGCATGATTAATAATATGCTGAGTTAAGCGGACCGAGTCGGATTTGTTGGTATCAATGTTCAAAGTATCAGCATTTGCTGCAAAACTGCCCTGTAAAATCAGCAATGCCATGCAGCAAACCAATTTTAAAGCTGGATTAAAGGTATGTTGAAATAGTAAGGCAGTATTTTTAAATGATGCCTTAAAAGGTAAAAAAGTAGCCAATTTAGTAGGTGTTATTTGTATATATAGAAGTAGAATTAAGATAAAAAATACTTAACAATGCAATATGCTGCACTGTTAAATTTGATGCCGCAATATTAAATATTAATCGTTTTTGTGTAACCGGACCACTGTCAGTTTAACGTAAACCTTGAGGAAAAAGGGCGTGTTTAACCAGATTAAAACACATTGCTGCCGAGGTTTTACAGTAGGATTACAGTTGGCAGCTAATTGGCGACAGTTATCACTATCATTGGTCTGTTCCGGCCTGGATAAACCGGTACAAATACCTGGAGTAACCCAATACCAGCCTGCCGCATTGTTGATATTTTATAATGAATAAAAACATTAGGGTTTAATTCTGTTTTATTATATTTGGTTAAAGCCAATTCCCTCATTATAACCTTTGTATCATGATAACAGTTTCAAACATTCTGGCCCGTAAGGGTGGCGGTGCTATTAGTATTGATGCAGATGCATCTGTTTTAGAAGCCTTAGAGTTAATGGCCCAAAAACACATCGGTTCTGTAGTTGTAACCCAAGATGATGAATACCTCGGTTTGCTAACCGAACGCGATTACGCCCGTAAGGTGATCCTGAAAGGAAAATCATCGCACGAAACCCTGGTACGCGAGATCATGAGCACCGGCCTGCCACGCATACTGCCCGAAAACTCCATAGATACCTGCATGCACATCATGAGCGAAAGCAATATTCGTTACCTGCCTGTTTTTATAAACGATAAACTCTGCGGCATCATTTCCAGTAACGACCTGGTAAAGGAAACAATCCTAAGTCAGCAGGAAACTATTGAGCAGTTGAGGGAGTATATACACTCCTGAGTAAGAATACATTGTAAAAAACAAGTTAACTTTCACCACAGCGATGGGTTTGAAACCCATCGCTGTGGTGAAAGTTTCTGTGCCAAACAGTTTCATTTAACAGATTTTTCTGGTTTGACCTTTTAAGCGATTTCCCTGTCCTGCTGTGTAAATACCCCTTATCCCATTAAATTTTTATATCTTGCATAATTTACTTATAAGAAACAGTGACTTTTCAGGATTTTAACTTCAACGAACAATTATTCGAAGGCATAGAGAGTATGGGTTTTACCACCCCTACCCCGATACAGGAAATGGCCATCCCGGTTGTTTTAGCCGGACAAGACCTTATTGCCTGCGCCCAAACCGGTACAGGTAAAACAGGCGCATACTTACTGCCGATACTTAATCATATTACCGGTACTGCTAAACACCAAACCAGCGCCCTCATTTTGGCGCCAACCCGCGAACTGGCCCAGCAAATTGACCAGCAGGTTGAAGGCCTGGCCTATTTTACCGGTGTTAGCTCTTTAGCGGTTTTTGGTGGCGGTGATGGTATGGCTTACGAGCAGCAGCGCCGTGGCATCCAGAATAATGTAAACATTATTATAGCTACCCCCGGTCGCTTAATTGCGCACCTTACATCGGGTGTATTAAAGCTTAACCACTTAACGCATTTGATTTTAGATGAGGCCGACCGCATGCTGGATATGGGTTTCTCTGACGATATCATGAAGATCATCAGCTACCTGCCAAAAACCAGGCAAACGCTTTTGTTTTCGGCCACCATGCCGGGGCGGATCCGCTCATTGGCTAAGGCTATCCTGAAAGAGCCCCAACAGATCAATATTGCTATTTCGCAGCCCGCCGTTGGCATCGATCAGCAAATCTATCGCCTGCATGATCAGCAAAAAACGCCTTTACTGCAGCTTATCCTGCGCGATTCTGCCTATGCAAGCACCATTATTTTCGCCTCCCGTAAGGAGATCGTAAAATCATTATACAAAGAATTGAAAGCCATCAAGATCGACGCCATGGCCTTCCACTCCGACCTGGAGCAGAAGGAGCGTGAAGAGATCCTGCTGAAATTTAAAAACAAACAACTGCCGGTTATTATTGGTACCGATGCACTTTCGCGCGGTATTGATGTGGAGGGTATCGACCTGGTGATTAACTACGATGTGCCCGGCGATCCGGAAGATTATATTCACCGTATTGGTCGTACGGCCCGTGCTGCTACAACCGGTACCGCCATCACCTTTGTAAACCATCGCGATGAGCGCAAGCTTAAAAATATAGAGCACCTGATAGAGCGACCTATCCGTGTGGTTGGTTTGCCTGATGAACTGGCCTCAATACAGCAAGCTCCGCAGGCCGCTCACGGAGACGACAAAAGGAACCCACAAAGGCCCAACAGGCGCTGGAACAAAAACAAGCCGAAAAAAAACAGTTAAATACAGCTTATGAGCATGTATAAAAAGGTGCTTTTAAACATGATACTGGGTGTGGCAATGGCTGCACCTGCTCATTATGCGTTTGCGCAGGACAAGAAAACATCGGGCAACCCGGTTGTTGAAGGCTGGTATGCCGACCCCGAAGCTAAAATTTTTGATAGCCAATACTGGTTGTACCCCACCTATTCGGCCAAATATGATGAGCAGGTATACATGGATGCCTTTTCATCGCCCGACCTGGTGCATTGGACCAAACACCCCCACATTGTTGATACCAGCGGTGTAAAATGGGTTCGCCGAGCTTTATGGGCCCCTGCTGTTACCGAAAAGGATGGCAAATATTATATTTTCTTCGGCGCCAACGATATCCAGAACAATAACGAAAAAGGCGGCATAGGAGTTGCCGTAAGCGATAACCCTGCCGGTCCGTTCAAAGATTATTTAGGCAAGCCGCTGATAGACCAGATCATCAACAAAGCGCAGCCAATTGACCAGTTTGTTTTTAGGGATGATAACGGCCAATATTACATGATATACGGTGGATGGGGTCAGTGTAATATTGTTAAACTAAAAAATGATTTCACGGGCGTTGTTCCGTTTGAGGATGGCGTAACCTATAAAAAAATAACTCCCGAAGGCTATGTTGAAGGCCCGGTGATGTTCAAACGCAAAGGCAAATACTACTTTATGTGGAGCGAAGGCGGCTGGACAGGTCCGGATTACCGCGTTGCATATGCCGTAGGCGATACGCCTTTCGGTCCGTTTAAACGTATAGCCACGGTGCTAAAACAAGATGCCCGTATTGCAACAGGAGCAGGTCACCATTCGGTGATCAACGTACCGGGTACTGATGAATGGTACATAGTTTACCACCGCAGGCCCTTAACAGAAACTGATGCAAACCACCGCGTAATGTGCATTGATAAAATGTATTTTGATAAGGACGGAATGATACGGCCCGTTAAGATCACCAATGAAGGTGTGGCGGCGAGGAAATTGTAGATGTGCAGATCTCAAATTTCGGATGTGCAGATTTTTAAGCTCTTATCATGCTGAAGCTGCTTCAAGAACAAAACTTACCTTTAATTTAAAAAGGTAAGTTTCTATGGGACTTCTATTGCACAAAATAACGTCATCTCTCGCAATAACAGAGCTTCATGCCATCACCTTATCGGGTGTAATAGGCAAATCCCTTACCCGTTTACCACTGGCATTGTAAACCGCGTTGGCTACTGCAGCGGCCATGCCAATAAGGGCTATCTCGGCCATACCTTTTGCACCCATTGGGTTAATGACCGGGTCGGGTTTATTAACAAACAGGGCATCAATCTGGGGAATATCGGCATTTACAGGCACATGATAATCAGCAAAGTTATTGTTAATATAACGGCCATAGCGATGATCGATAACCGACTCTTCCATCAAAGCCATACCAATGCCCCCGATAGCGCCACCCACTACCTGGCTGCGAGCTGTTTTTGGGCTGATAATATGGCCCGAATCGGCCACAGATGCTACTTTATCAATTTTAACCACGCCGGTTGCCGGGTTTACCAAAACCTTTACAAAATGAACTGACCATGAGCTCATGGCGTATTTTTCCCGGCCGCTACCGCCGCCTGTTATTGTAACAACTTCAAGCGAAGGCAGGTTGTGTTCTTTCAATATTTTAGCATAATCCGGGTTATCGGTACCGCCGTTGCCAATAAGTTTTTGGAATTTCTCTTTCAGATCGGCACAGGCCTGGTACACAGCAGATCCAACGCTTGCCGTAGTCGCCGAACCACCCTGGGTTGGCGCATTTGGCAGCGATGAATCTCCCAACTCAAACCGGATCTTTTCGGCCGGTATGCCCATTTGTTCGGCTGCTATCAAAACCATGGCCGTTCCTGTTCCGGGCCCAATATCGGTAACGGCGCTCTGCAACAGCAAAATACCATCAGCATTCATTTTTGCCTTAATGGTGGCTCCATCCCGATAGGCCCCAAACATGCCGCCTGCCATACCGTAACCAACATACCAGCCATCTTTTTTAACAGACGCAGGCTCCTGTTTACGCTCGCTCCATCCAATATGGTCAGCACCTAACCGGTAGGCTTCATTCAGGAACTTGCTGGAGAATGGCTTGCCGCTTTCCGGGTCTTTTTCGGCATAGTTGCGCAGGCGTAACTCAACCGGGTCAATCTTTAAGCTATAAGATAGCTCATCCAGCGCCGATTCCAGCGCAAAAGAACCTGTAGCCTCGCCGGGTCCGCGCATCCAGGTTGGGGTGGCAATATCCAGGGATACTAAATGATACTTAGTATTCACGTTGGGACAGTCATATAAATTCTGGCTCACCCGCACAGATCCTTCCGTAAAGTTTTCGTAGGATGATGTTTGCCCTGCCGCCTCATGGGTAATGCCTGTCAGCTTACCATCGGCAGTAGCGCCGATACCTATTTTTTGCCAGGTAAATGGCCGGTACCCTACCGAAGTAAACATATCTGCCCGGCTTAAAACCAATTTAACCGGTTTTTTTACCACTTTTGAACCTATTACTGCAGCAACCTCGTGCGGCCAGGTACGCAGGGCACTGCCAAATGCGCCACCCACAAATGGCGAGTGTACCTTTACGTTTTCAACCGGGATCTTAAACAAACGGGCCATATCCTCCTGGGTTCCTTTAACTCCCTGTGTTTTATCCCAAACAGATAGTTTATTATCGGCATCCCAGCTGGCTATAATGGCATGCAGCTCCATTGGGTTGTGGGTAACTGTAGGTACAATATATTCCTGCTCCAGCTTAAACGGCGCCGATTTCCAGGCATCTTCTGTGCCGCGTTTATAGGTGCCATCACCATGCGCCGCGAAACCTTTACTCATATTGTCGGGCAGGTTTGTGCTATGCTTATCAACATTATATTGTGCTTTTACTAATCCCGCGCCAAACAAAGCGCGTTCAAAAGTATCGGCAATAACCAGGGCGATGGGTTGACCATTGAAATAGATCTTATCGTCATAAAAAACCTTAAATGCACCTTTGGGATGGGCAGGCTTGCCACTTTCCGGCTGATCGCCGAGTACCTTTGGCGCATTTAAATGGGTAATTACGGCAAGCACTCCCGGCGCATTCCCGGCGGCCTTGATATCAATTGAAGTTATAGAGCCCTTGGTGATGGTGCTACCCACCAAAACCCCGTAAGTTAAACCTGCCGGCGTATATTCTGCCGAGTATTTAGCCGCGCCGGTTACTTTTAACCGCCCGTCTATCCGGCTCATGCCTTCTGCTGATGATGGCATAGTTGAGTTGATCGCTTTTTTCATAGGATGTTAAACTAAGCCTGCTGCGTGTTTTAAAGCCTCGGTAATGGTAGCCGGGGCAAGTTTTAATTTAAACGAATTGTTGCCATAACCTTTGGCCCCTTGCATAGCTAACTGCGCCGCCTGCTCAAAGTTTTCTTCGGTTGCTTTTTTGCCTATAAGTGATTTTTCGGCGTCAAACAAGCGCCACGGTTTGTGGGCAACACCGCCCATAGCTAAACGGGCATCTTTAATAACGCCATTTTCGATATCAAGGGCGGCAGCTACCGAAACCAATGCAAAGGCGTATGATTGCCTGTCGCGTATTTTTAAGTAGTAACTATTTTTGGCGAAATTGTTATCGGGGATCTCTATACCCGTAATCAATTCATCTTTACCCAAATGATTATCCAGTTCGGGATTATCTCCCGGCAGGCGGTGAAATTCGGTAAATGGCAAACGGCGTTCCCCTTTTTTACCGGTAATTATCACGGTCGCATCAAGCGCGGCAAGGGCAACACACATATCACTTGGATGCACTGCTATACATTGCTGGCTGCCGCCAAAAATGGCATGCATCCGGTTAATGCCTTCCATAGCGCCGCATCCTGTGCCAGGTGTGCGCTTATTGCAGGGCATAGTTACATCATAAAAGTAACCGCAACGGGTACGTTGCATCATATTACCACCCACAGTTGCCATATTGCGCAGCTGCGGCGACGCCCCTGCTTTAAGCGCCATGGCCAAAAGTGGATGTTTTTCGGTTACCAGGCCATTTTCTGATACAACACTGTTGAGTGCCAGGGCACCTATATGTAATGCTGTTTTTGTAGCTGCTATACCTTTTAAGGGCAAATGATTAATATCCACCAGTTTATCAGGAGCGGTAACACCCCGTTTCATCAGGTCGACTAAATTAGTCCCGCCTGCTATGATCTTTGTGCCGGGTTTGCTGATAACGTCCAACACTCCTTGTTGTGTGGCCGGGCGAATGTATTGAAACTGTTTCATACTTTCATCCCCCCATCTTTCACTTCCTGTATGGCATTTACTATGTTAGGATAAGCGCCGCAACGACAAATATTGCCGCTCATGTATTCCCGTGTTTCATGTTCCGAATTGGCATGCCCCTCGCGGATGCATGCTACAGCCGACATGATTTGCCCGGGTGTGCAGTACCCGCATTGAAAACCATCGTGCTTTATAAAAGCTTCCTGCATGGGGTGCAGCTGATCGCCCTTGGCAAGCCCTTCAATAGTGGTGATCTTTTTACCGTTCATCATTATGCCTAATGTTAAGCATGAATTTACCCTGTGTCCATCCACATGAACGGTGCATGCGCCGCACTGGCCATGATCGCAGCCTTTTTTGGTACCGGTAAGGTCAAGCTGCTCACGTAAAATATCAAGCAGGGTTGATCTTGGTTCAACAGATAAACTTTGCAGCTTTCCGTTTACCTCCATTTTCAAGGGCATTTTTTCAAAAACTGCGGCAAACTGCTCGTCCACATGATCGGCTGCTGCTTTAATAGCTGTTCCGGGGGTAAGGGCAATCGCGGTAAGCAGGGTAGATTGTTTCAGAAAATTCCTTCGCGAACTGTCCTTTACATCCTGCCCCTCATCGGGCGCGGTACAAGGTTTTTTGCTTTCCATAATAATTGGCTTTTTGGAATTGTCAAGTTAAGCATTTTTGGTAAAAAGCATTAGTAGGTCATAAATGTTTTACAGATGGCATGTTCCTGGCTTACATAACCTTAAAACCCCCAATGCCGTATAAACACATAACCAATTAATTATATGCTAACTCCCCCAATCCCCGAAAACGAAATGGACAGGCTAATGAGCCTGTCGGAATTTGATTTGGATTACTCCGCGCAACAGGATAATTTTAAAGACCTCACCAAACTGGCAGCCAAGGTTGCCGGTACAGAAATGTCGCTGGTAAACCTGATAGACTCTTATACCCAATGGACAATATCAACCCACAACATGGAGCTTGAGCAAATGCCCCGCGAGGAATCGGTTTGCCAGTACCTGCTTATGGGAAATGAAAACATGGAGGTGGCAGACCTAAGTGCCGACGAACGCTTTAAAGACAGGCCTTACGTTACCGGTGGGCCACACCTGCGTTATTATTATGGTATCCCACTAAACGTAAACAACCATAATATCGGGGCACTTTGTGTAGTTGATCAGCACGCCGCAAAAACACTCAACCCGGAGAAGATAGAACTATTAAAAATAATTGCCGGCGAAATTGTGAACAGGTTTAACTATATGAAGGTTATTAACGACCTAAAAAGCAATTTATCAGAAGCCCGGCAAACACAAAAGAAAGTAGCCCACGACATCCGCGGACCATTAAGCGGAATTATAGGACTGGCCAAATTAATACAGGAACAGGGTGAAGATAACCAGATAGAGGAGATCATGGAGTTTATGAACCTGATTCATAAAAGCGGAAGATCAATACTGGAACTTGCCGATGAGATATTGAGTGCCGATAAAAAGGATAAAAGCCTGCCCGAATTAAAAGGCAATGAATTTAACCTGCTGGTATTTAAAGATAAGCTGGAAAAACTTTATGTGCCCCAGGCCATGAACAAACATATCAGTTTTACGGTAAACACTTCGTCTGAGTCGGAAACTATTCCTTTTTCGAAAAACAAATTACTGCAGATAACTGGCAACCTGATTTCTAACGCTATAAAGTTCACGCCTGACCATGGTACTGTAACCGTTGATTTGAACCTTGTAGAAGATGAAGACGCGAACGTACTGCAGATAAAAGTAAAAGATTYGGGAGTGGGTGTGAATGCCAATGTAATTGCAACTATACTACAGGGCAATGCCACATCAAGCAATGGCACAAGCGGCGAAAACGGCTATGGTTTTGGCCTGGCCCTAGTGAAGCACCTGGTAGAAAGCCTTAAAGGAACGTTTAATATTATATCAACGCAGGGCGATGGCGCCACTTTTGAGGTAAAGTTACCGCAGCCTTCCAAAACAGCAAAAATAGGGCAAGTAAACAGCATTTTGGATAAAATAACCACACAGCAGGTATAAAACCCACTAAATTATTTCCAAAAAAACGCGCAAGCCGATATATTATTTAAAGTAAAGCGCCAGGTAAAACTACCCGGCGTTTTACTTTAATTATAATTTACCAACGGCTACCGCCGCCGCCGCCTCTGTTATCTTTTGAGTAGCCACCGCCACCGCCGCCACGGTTACCGCCGCCGCCATAGCCGCCACCGCCGCCGCGATTGCCACCATAACCGCCACCACCGCCGCTTCTGCGATCACTTGGTTTTTTATCTTCAGCCTGGCTAACAGCAATTGACCTGCCTTTAACATCTGATCCATTTAAGGCAGTGATAGCTGTTTGTGCAGCTTCATCGTCAGCCATTTCAACAAATCCGAAACCTTTGCTTCTACCAGATTCCCTGTCAATAATAATTTTTACAGTGCTTACTTCACCGTACGCTTCAAAAAGTTCTTTTAAATCGGCTTCCTCTAATTGAAAAGGAAGGCTTCCTACAAATATGTTCATCAATCTTTAATTTTATAAAAGGCAAGGTTATTTAATTGCCCAGTTTTGTTAACATCAAATATAGTAATAGATATTTGATGATTACTGCATGATTTGATGAATGGATGGTTTTATTTTCAAAAAAAGTTAATTTTTATTGATTTTAGGTTAAAAACGCACTCATTTTGGCCATAAAATAAAGGATTTAAACGGGTTACCATTTAATTAAGGGTTTAATAATTAAATCTATTTACAAAACCTGCACCATTTATTCCATTAAAAACATCTAAATAAATAAGTTTTTATATTTCTGCAGTTAATAGCCCGACTACGGTTTTTAAAATAATATTCTATAAATTTTGCGGCAGGGCAGGTAGAAATAAGAGTGAGCGTGGCAACTTTACGGGATCTATTTTATACCCATTAAGCACATGATACTTAGCTTACCGATTCAATAGTATACAATTTACCATTCAATGTAAAGCTGTCACCCTTTTTTTTGCCATTAAGTTTAAGGCCTACAGGTGAGCCGGGAGAAACAGCAAAATAAGTTTTACCTGCAAAGGGTAAACTGCCGGCGCTGATGGCGAGGTAAAAATTTCCATTATTAGTAGCTATCACACTACCAGGCCCGGCAATAGTTGATGTGCCGGTGGTGCTGATACGGTTTAAGGCAACCATAAGTTTATTAGCTTCATTTAACTGGGCAAGATTGCGGTTGGTTTCCTGCTGCATCATAGCGCGCCCGGTTTCGTATTTATCGCCGGCGCTGCTTTTGGTATCATCGTTTGATGCTTTTTGAGCTTCCTGGATGGCCAGCTCGGCAGCATCCATGCTCCTGCGCACATGGGCTACACATAAATCATATAATTCCTTTTTCAGATCGCTCATTGAGGGTTAACCGGTGCAGGGTATTCTTGCAGGTTGCAAATAAAGCAATAATTGATGAGGATATCAGGTACAGAATCTCTTTATATATAGGCTTAAAAATAAAAGTCCCCTTGCACTCGCTGCTTGGGGACTTTAAACCTAAACCTTATCACTATTTGCAGGTTAGAACCTACAAAGTAGTTAAACGTTCAAAATAGCAACATTGGTATATGACCCGATGCCTAATTGACAAAAAAATGATAATTCCAAACACAAACACATCGCAATACATTATGTATCAGCATTTTATATTTTCATTAATTTTATTTCGCTTTTTATTTTGTTATCAAAATATCAATAATTGTTGTTAAAATATCAGCCATTTTTATCTCCTGGCAGGTGCAAAAAAGCTAATTACATCAGCTACAAGGGCTCGGGCAACCTACTGGTTATAGATGGCTTGCAAAAAACTTTAAGGTAGTTATAACATGCTTTGACCAGTACGACCATTCATGCCCGCCACTGTTTTCCTCATAAATATGCGGAATACCCTCCTGCTCCATTTTTTTATGCAGATCGCGGTTGTACCTTAGCAACAGGTCGTTTGTGCCGCAATCAAACCTCATAGGCGGCAATTGCTGCCTGTAATATTTAAAAGTTGCAAAAACATCTTCGTCAACCGCATTATCCTGCGCATAGTATTTTAAAGGCTCTTCAACAAAAAGCTTGATCTGGGGTAGGCTGGTAATTGACGACATACCGGATATTGCCCTAAACTGTTGCCCATATTTGGCACCGATACGCAAAGCGCCAAAACCACCCATAGACAGGCCCGAGATAAACAGGGGCGAATCTTCTTTTGCCCCATTAATATTTTCCCTTACAACGGCAGGCACATCCTCCGCTATCCATTTTTCGAAATTATATAAACTGTGCTGTAAAAAACCAGATCCATCGCCCCAAAGCCCATCAGATGGCATAGCCAGTATCATAGGTGGCAGTTCACCCGCATTTATTAATTCATTCAATTTTAAATGCACTCCCGCATTATAGGCCCAGCTCCAGGCGCTGCTGTAAACGCCATGTAATAGTATTACAATGGGTAAGGTAGCCGTTGGTTTTGTCCCGGGCGGAACGTATACGCAAATATCACCCCGGCCTTTAAGGTTGGGGGTTTTTACAGTGATAAACCGTAAACCATTATTTTCAAACTGCGGATTTGATAACTTTGTTGTTTTAAATGGCATATTTTTAGTCGAAAACAATAACTCCTTTGGCGTTTCTGCCGTTTAGCATGTCATCAAAAGCTTTATCAAGTTCATTTATTTTATAAGTGCGTGTAATCATTTCTTCCAGCATCAGATCCCCTTTTTCGTAATGTTGTACAATCTGCATAAAATCAATCTGTGGGCGGCATTTGCCGTATAGCGGATTGATGTAAATTTTATCCCATTCAAAAAGGCGCATATCAATAGTAATATCCTGCTCAATTCCGCTCACTTGTACAGCAGTACCCGCATTGCGGACCATCGCCAGCGGCGCGGCGCCTAACTCCGGGACAGCTGTGCATTCAAAAGCATAATCAGCGCCCCGGTTATTGGTCATGCTTTTTACCTGTTGGGCCGCCAGTAACAGCCCTGTATCAGCTTTGCCGGCCAAAAGGGCATGGGTTGCTCCAAATTCGACAGCCATTTTTAAACGGTTTGGGTTGATATCTATGGCGATGATCATGCCGGCCCCGGCTATTTTAGCGCCCTGGATCACGCTAAGCCCAACACCACCGGTACCAAGTACCACCACCGATGCCCCTGTTTTTACTTTAGCGGCATTTAATACCGAACCATAGCCTGTCATTACTCCGCAGCTTATGATGCTTGCCGCCGGGAACGACATGTTTACAGATACATTTTTTACTACCGCGGATGCTTTTACTAACGTGTATTCGGCAATGGTGCCAATATTGAATGAACGTAAAACGGGTTGCGCGTTTAAAGTTGTGCCCAATGGATCTGCGTGGCCGGGCGTATAACCATTCCCTCCGGCTGCTACCGGCGAAGCTATCTCGCACAGGTGCTGGTTGCCTTCTAAACATTGAAAGCAATGCCCGCAGTGCATGGCCCAGTTTAATATCACTTTATCCCCGGGTTCCAAATCCCTAACCCCGCTACCTGTTTTTATAACAATACCTGCACCCTCATGCCCTATTATAAGCTGCCTGCCCCAGTTCAGCGAGTCGTGATCGGTATGGCAAAGCCCGGCGGCCATTATTTTTACCAGCACCTCATCGGGCTGCGGATCATGAACTTCAATATCCTCAATAGTAAAACTTCCGTGGCCATTGGTAATGGCTGCTTTGCAGGTAATAGCCATGTATCGGTTTATTGTTTTAGAGGCGCTTTTGCGGCCTAATTAACTTATTAATTTACAATAAATCAAGCCTGCAAATTGTACAAACAATTAAAGTATTATTAACGTACAAAAATAGGACTACAACTTAAGCCAAAACACAGCAAAACTGGCCAATATATGGCGTATATAATCCGTATGTTGGTAATAAATGCTATTTTTAGGGATAAGATAAGCCATTTAATATCCTATTTACTCATTGTATTTTAGTGATCATTTCAGTTGTTTTAGGTGCAATTATATATCTATGAAAATAAAAAAAACCGTTGTGCTTGCCTGCCTGCTTTGCGTTGCATTAGCTGCAAGCGCTGCACTGCCCCATCCTAAACAAAAGGGGAATAAAAATGGCAACGACGACGAGATCATATATCATGTTTTTCAACGGAGTTTTTTTGATAGTAACGGTGATAGCCATGGCGACCTGAACGGCATTCGCCAGAAACTGGATTACCTGCAGGAACTGGGTGTAACTTCCATTTTGTGTACTCCACTTTATGAATCAATTTATTACCACAATTATTTTGCTATTGATTTCCAAAAGATCGATCCTAAATATGGCACGCTGCAGGATTACCTGGCGCTGATTAAAGAACTGCATAAAAGGGGGATGAAATTTTACATGGATATGGAAACCCAATATGTTACCGAGGATTCCAAATGGTGGAGGGATGCATTCGGCAACCCAAAATCCGAGTATACCGATTATATTATCTGGGACGACAAGGAGAATAAAAAGCCATCAACCATAGTATATAATTTAACCGAATTAAAAGGCTATGATGGTGTAACCCATAAAATTACAACAGCCAATTTAAACAGCGAAAAATCAAAGGAGTACAATTTTAAACTATTTAGCTACTGGCTGGACCCTAATAAGGACGGCAAGTTTGACGATGGCGTGGATGGTTTCCGGCTTGACCATATGATGGATAACCTGGATAATAAAGGCACACTCCCCCATTTGTTTGATACTTTCTGGAACCCGTTATTGAGCAAGCTAAGAGCCATTAACCCTAAAATAAAAGTTGTCGCCGAGCAGGCCAACTGGTTCGACTTAGGTTTGGAATATTTGGAAAAGGGCGGCGTTGACCGCGTATTTGGCTTAAGACTGGCGTTTGCCATCCGGTCGTTCAGGAAAGATCTGTTGTTAGCCAATGCCGATTCAACCCTGGCTATGAACCCGGCCGGTAAGCAACAGGTAGTGTTTATTGAAAACCATGATGTACCCCGCTTTAGTACCGCCGTTAAAGGCGATATGGGTAAACTAAAAGCAGGCTGCGCACTTAACTTGCTGATGGGCGGCATACCAGCTATTTACTACGGCCAGGAATTGGGCATGACCGGCACCTCCGCCAACTTTGGGGGAACCGATGCCAATGAAATTCCCGACAGACAAGCCTTTGAATGGTACGCATCAGCTAAAGGTAAAGGAATGGCCTACTGGTACAAACAAACGGGCCCATATAAGGACCAATTTAATGATGACAAACCCAACGACGGAATATCCCTTGAGGAAGAAAGAAAAAACCCCAATTCGCTTTTTAATTATTATAAAAAGATGATCAGCCTGCGCAAATCCAATGCGCCTATAGTTAAAGGGACTTACAAAACCCTCCCCAATAATAACGACCAGGTGTTTTCGTTTATCAGGCAGGATGGGGACAAAGCAGTTATAGTGGTTGTTAATCTATCGGATAAAAATCAGGCTGCAAGTGTTGAGGCGAGTGGATTACCTTGGAAAAAGACGGGTAGTTTTATCGGGACGAGCACTGCTAACCTAATTGATAGTAAAATTGCTGTTGACTTAGGCGCGTATGAGGTTGCTGCCTGGACGGTTGAATAATTAACGCTGCTTACAACGCTGCCCGTTATTCACTTTTAGCCCGGGCAGAAAATGATGTTGGAAAAATTATATTAAACCGTAATTTTGAGGGATCAAAYTGAATGTTATGTAAAAACATTGAGGTAAACCTACTAATACCGTTTAAGTTTCAGGCAACGCAAATCAATCGATAAACGTATTGCTATGTAGCCCCTAACGGCTTACCAGAAAAATATCCAACTATGAAAAAGCTAACTCTTATTGTTTTATTAACCGGCTTTTGCACCTATGCATTTGCACAGCGTAAAGTAGTTTGCTGCAGTAACGCATCGGTAACACAACGGTTTGCTTCGCTGGCGTCTGATTCAAAATTCAGGATGGCGCATTTAAAACCATTACCTGTCCGTTTCCAAAGCAGCATAGGCACAAATATTACCTATAAGACGCCCGATGGCAAGGAATCGACGGCGTATATGTTAAAAGCTAAGGCACCAAGCAATAACTACATACTGGTGATTCACGAATGGTGGGGATTGAATGATTATGTAAAACGCGAATCTGAAAAGATCTATAACGATCTTGGGAATGTGAACATTATTGACCTTGACCTTTATGATGGCAAAGTTGCGACAACCCAGCAGGATGCGGGCAAATACGTGCAGGCTGTAAACGAAAACAGGGCCAAAGCCATTATCAACGGTGCATTAACCTATACTGGTAAAAGTGCCCATATTGCCACCATTGGCTGGTGTTTTGGTGGTGGCTGGAGCCTGCAAACCAGTTTACTGGCCGGTAAAAAACTGGCCGGTTGCGTAATGTATTACGGTATGCCCGAGCAGAATGTAGCGCGCTTAAAAACCTTAAATGCTGATGTGCTGGGCAATTTTGCAAATAAAGATCAATGGATAAACCCCAAAGTAGTTACTAAATTTAGCGCAGATATGAAGGCGGCCGGCAAAAAGCTATACCTGCACCAATATGATGCCGACCACGGCTTTGCCAACCCCAGCAACCCTGCTTATAACAGCGATGCCACCCGGGATGCGTATACCAATACCATTGCGTTTTTAAAAGCCCGATTAAAATAAACAAAAGTATTTATGTTGTGTTGTATGGGGCGAGGTAATCCTCACCCCATTTTTCGTAACATTGTAAAAATTTATCTTTTTGACTAGTTCTACAAAAAAAATAGTTTCCTATTTACTTAAGGCCAGTATAGTAATTGCAGCTGCATTGTTTATTTACAGGCAGTTCTCTAAAAAAAGTGATGACTTAAAAGCATTTGAACTTTTAGCATCGCATTTAAGCATAACCCGGGTAATAATAACCATGGGTATTATTGTTATGCTAATGTTTGTTAACTGGTTTTTGGAGGCTTTAAAATGGCGCTATGTTACCAAAACACTTATTGATATAACGCTGTGGGAAGCAATAGAAGCAGTTTTTTGCGGCCTTACCTGGGCAGTAACAACACCAAACAGGATTGGCGAATATGGTGGCCGGGTAATGTTTTTACCAAACCGAAAACGAATCCCGGGCATTTTTGCTATGAGTGTAGGCTCATTTAGCCAGGGTACCGTTACCAATGTTTTAGGCGCAGTATCCATTATATGGTTTATATTTACTTATATACATGCAAATTCTTTGCTGCCTGTAAGTATCATGGCTTTGGGTGCAATTTTAGCAACCATTCAGTTAATCATTTATTTCCATATAAAGTGGGTGGTTGATCTGTTTGATCATATCCCACTGGTTAAAAAATATCATCGCTTTTTTGCAATCATGGGTCAATATAAAACCCATCAGCTCATTAAAATTATAAGTTTCAGTGTTGCCCGGTATGCTACCTTCTCGTTGCAGTATTATTTGGTATTCCAGATGCTGATACCGCAGATCCCTGTTTTCTCTATGTTTATGATGTTGATGCTGTTTTTTTTAATATCATCAATTGTGCCCTCTCTTGATCTTTTTGACATTGGAGTGCGTGGTTTTACAGCATCGCACCTGTTTGTTTATATAACCGATCAAAAATTCGCCATAATAGCCGGTGTATCTTCTATATGGCTTATAAATTTATTTATTCCTGCTATTTTAGGCTCTTTATTTGTATTTAAACTCAAATTCTTTGATCGCAACGCTTAGTATAATTTCGTTATTCTTAACAGGACTGTACCTGTTACTTGTTATTTATTTAATTAAAGGTTGGTTTAATATTAAGGTAGTTCCGTTTACAATTGCCAATTTTAACACAAAGGTTACCATACTCATTGCGGCACGTAACGAAGCTGAAAGGATCCATTTAACCATTGAGGATATTTTAGCACAGGAATATCCAAAACACCTGTTAGAAGTTATTATTGTTGATGATCACTCAACTGATGATACCGCAGCCATCATCAGCAGCTATGCAGCCCATGGAATAACCCTGCTTAAACTGAACGAGGACAAGCCCCTTAACTCCTATAAAAAGAAGGCAATAACCGAAGCCATAAGGCTATCATCGGGCGATTTAATGGTAGCTACCGATGCCGATTGCCGCATGGGGAGCAAATGGCTATCATCCATAGTGGCTTATTATGAAAGCCAGAACCTGGTAATGGTTTCATCACCGGTAACTTTTTTTGAAGAAAAATCGGTATTTGAACTGATGCAAACCCTTGAGTTTTCTTTTCTTATTGGCATTGGGGCCGCATTTATTGGCAATAACAAGGCATCAACCTGTAATGGCGCTAATTTGGCCTACCGTAAGGACATATTTAATGAGGTTGGGGGCTTCATGGGGATTGACGACGTAGCATCGGGCGATGATGAGTTACTGCTACAAAAGATAGCGGCGCGCTACCCTGGCCGAATTGGCTTTTTGAAACAAACAGATGCTATTGTATATACGCATGCAAAGCCCACCTTAAAGGAGTTTTTGCAGCAGCGAAAGCGATGGGCATCAAAATTCACAAAGTATAAGGATAAAAAAATAGTAGCCATTGGTTTATGCTTCTGGCTTTTTAATGTATCAATATTACTAAACGCCTGCCTGGGTTTTTATGACATTTATTACTTTAAACTTTTCCTGGTGCAGTTTTTATTAAAATACCTGTTTGAGGCTGTTTATCTGCTGCCGGTTACCACTTTTTTTAAACGCGGATACCTGGTTAGCCTGCTTATTATAACGATACCCGCACATGTAATTTACCTTATTATGATGGGCTTAATAGGCAGCAACAAAAAATACCAGTGGAAAGGCAGGGAGGTAAAATAACGCCTGTTTTTAATATCAATGTAATTTGTATAAAGCTAATTGCTTATTGCACCTATTTAAACGATATTTAGCCAAAAAGAACTATTAACTATTGGCCCAGCTTACTCCCTCAAAACAAACATGGATTGCCTTTAAGCGTAATAAAATTGCTATGGGCGGGCTCGCTTTTATAGTGGTTACGCTTCTTGTAGCCTTATTGGGATACCTGGTGCTGCCCGATAAAACCCCGCATGCAAATAATATGACCATTCAGCTGAGCATTAAAAAGCCGGGAGCAAAGTTTATGATGCTGCGAATCCGCAAAAGCGAACAGGTTGATACGGCGGGCTTCTTTGGCAGGATGCTTTTTGGACAGTCGTCATTTTATAGGGAGCTGCCCATTACCGGATACTATTTTAAGCAGGATTCTATTTACGTAAACGAATATATTGGCGACGAGGATAAGCCAGATAAAAAGGCGTATAATATTTTTGAAGTAGTGAATGGAATTAAACCCCGCTATCGTTACGGCATGGTGTTATTAAACCCTGCCATCTCCCTAAAAAAAACCGCCGAGATATATAAGCACTTTGGTGATAAAATAAAAAACGAACAAATAACCACCAGGACCTATTGGCTTGGCACCGATATTTACGGCCGCGATATGCTGAGCAGGTTGCTGCTTGGCACCCGTATTTCGCTGGCAGTTGGCTTAATGTCGGTTATTATCAGTATGCTGTTGGGGGTAACCATTGGAGCCATAGCAGGCTATTTTGGCGGCTGGATAGATGCCGCGCTTAGCTGGTTGATGAATATATTATGGTCGTTACCGGCCTTGCTGCTGGTTATTGCCATATCGTTTGCCCTTGGTAAAGGGTTATGGCAAATATTTATAGCGGTTGGCATGTCAATGTGGGTTGAGGTAGCCCGCCTGGTACGCGGACAGGTAATGAGCCTTAAACAGGTTGAATATATTGAAGCCGCCCGTGCATTGGGCTTTAGCAATACCCGTATTATCACCAAACATATTTTACCTAATATAACCGGCCCTATGCTGGTATTGGCCTCATCAAACTTTGCATCGGCTATATTACTCGAAGCCGGGTTAAGTTTCCTGGGCTTTGGCGCACAGCCACCTATGCCCACCTGGGGTGGTATGATTAAAGAGCATTATGGATATATAGTGATGAACTCGGCTTACCTGGCTATTATTCCGGGCCTTGCTATTATGCTTTTAGTATATGCCTTTAACCTGGTTACCGTTGGGCTACGCGATGCCTTCGATATAAAATCACAAAGTACACGCATTTGAAAATATTTTTTCTATTTTAGTCAGCGTACTAACAACAGATGCAATATATAGACGATAGTTCTGGCGAAGACGAATTAATCAGACTGTTGCTGAAGCGACAATCAGAGTTAAACTCATTATTGGAGATAACCAGGGCCATTAATAAAAACACTGCCACCCCCATACTTATTCAAATGCTTGAGGTTATCCTGCAAAATTACCTGCAGGTGGGCAAATTGCGTTTCCTTATTGAAAAAGAGGGTAAGTTTGTTTGCATCTCAAAATATGGCGGCGATTTGGAATCGTCAATGGCTTTGAGCAAGGCATGCAATAAATTAAGCCGGGTAAAATCACCAATCGCGATAGCAGATCACATAGATCTTCTCTTACGCAAGTACAATTATTTTATCCCTATATACCATAAAAGCCGGGCATTGGCTTATGCCCTTATCGGCGATTTTGATACATCCGGCGAGATGTTGGGCAACGATCTTAACTTCATTCAAACCCTGATGAATGTGATAGTTGTGGCCCTGGAGAATAAAAAGCTATTTCGCGAACGCTTACAGTCCGAACGTTTTCAGCGCGAAATGGAGCTGGCGGTTGAGGTGCAAAACATGTTGATTCCACTAAAATTTCATAAGGATGATAGTGTGGAAATTGGTGCAAAGTATTTACCACATCAAAACATCGGCGGCGATTATTTTGATTTTATCCGCCTGAACGAAAATGAATTTTTGTGGTGCATTGCCGATGTATCTGGCAAAGGAATCTCGGCAGCGTTGCTGATGGCCAACTTCCAGGCGAGCTTACATGCCTGGGCCGCGGTGGAGGGCGATCTGACCAATATTATCGATCGCCTTAATAAAATAGTACTCAATAATACCAAAGGCGAGCGCTTTATAACGCTTTTCCTGGCCCGTTATAACCAAAAGAAACGCAAGCTTAATTATATTAATGCTGGTCATAATCCAACCATCCTGTACTCCGATGGAGAGGCCATACCATTAAAACTGGGCACTACCATGATAGGTGTTTTTGAAGAGCTCCCTTTTTTAAATGAGGGTGAAATTGATATGGAGCCCGGCAGTCTTATTGTAAATTACACCGATGGCCTGATGGATTTTGAATCTACCAGCCATAAGGTTTGGAACGAGGAAAAACTGCTTGATTTTGTAAAAACCCACGGCAACCTATCGCCCGATAATTTCAATGGCGCCCTTTTAGATCATCTGAACCTGGTACACAAAAGCAAACCGATAGATGACATCACCCTGCTTACCTTAAGGATCTTTTAAATACGGATAACTTTAGCCAAAAGCTTTAATGCCGGATCAAAATTAAATTCCCAATCCTTTCTTGATACTTACTACCCGATACGGTTATATTTGCACAGATGTTAGCAGCCAGGTACCAATATGAATTGATTGAAGCAGGATGCGACGAAGCTGGTCGTGGTTGCCTTGCCGGGCCGGTATTTGCCGCAGCCGTTATACTCCCCCATGATTTCGACCACCATTTATTGAACGACTCGAAGCAGGTACCAGAAGAAATAAGGTATCAGTTACGTGCAGAGATTGAGAAAAAAGCTATAGCTTTTGCTATTGCATCGGCCGATAATTTTGAGATAGACGAGATCAATATCCTCAATGCATCTTTCCTGGCCATGCACCGCGCCATCAAAAAATTGCATATCGCCCCACAGTTTCTGATTATTGATGGCAACCGGTTTAAAAAATATCCAAACACCCCGCATGAGTGTATCATTAAGGGCGATGGCAAGTATTTCAGCATTGCTGCGGCATCTATATTAGCTAAAACCTACCGTGATGACTATATGCTGCAAATTGCTGCCGAGCACCCGGAGTATGATTGGCACAGTAACAAAGGCTATCCAACCATAAAACACCGCGAAACGGTAATGAAAATTGGCTTTACGCCATATCATCGTAAAACTTTCAGGGTAAGCGATCCGCAGCTAAGTATTTTTTAAAGATACTTTGATAACCACTTTCTGGATGGTATTTTTGTGACAAACCATCAATCATTTGAAAATTCTTATTTTAACACATCGTGTCCCATTTCCGCAAAATGGCGGGTATGCCATAGTGGTGTGCAATACCATTAAAGGATTGATTGCGTTAGGGCACAGTGTATCGCTGGTATCATTAAATGCGCACAACTACAATGGCAACTCCCACCCAAAAGATGAGCTGCAGGATAAAATAAATTATACCTCATACAAAATCAACATCAACATATCTATGGTTGATGCGGTAGTGAACCTGTTTAATAAAAAATCAAATAATGTTGATCGCTTTTATGATGCCGAATTTGAAAAGCTGCTGATCCGCGAATTGAAGAACACTGCGTATGATGTTATTCAGTTCGAAGGTTTATTTGTTACCCCTTACCTGGCATCTATACGTAGGTTTTCTAAAGCTAAGCTTATTTATCGCTCGCATAATATTGAGCACCAGGTTTGGCAAAGGCTGGCCCAGCAAAAAAGCGATCTGTTTAAAAAATGGTACCTGCGCATGCTGGCCAAACGCATTAAAGATTATGAGC